>CAMVAG010000011.1 GCA_947165405.1 uncultured Selenomonadales bacterium | reverse complement strand
CGCCCGGAACTCGAATCCGGGACACCCTGATTAAAAGTCAGGTGCTCTACCGACTGAGCTAGCGAACCGTAACAACAGGGCGAAATATAACACATAACTTTAATTTTGGCAAGTACTTTTTGAAAATTTTTTTGCCAATGAATTTCGGGCAAAGGCAGGGGAATTTGACAAGGCGGCGAATAATTCAGAAAAAGTGGTATTGCCACAGATAAATGAGGAGGTTTTTTATAATGGCGGAAGAAAAAGATTTGGTAAAAAGCGATGGAACAGGACTTGGCGCGATAAAGATTGCGGACGAGGTCGTAAGCATCATTGCGGGGCTCGCTGCCACAGAAATTGACGGCATAGCGGGCATGAGCGGCGGCGTTGTCGGCGGCATTGCCGAAATGCTCGGTCGCAAAAATTTTTCCAAAGGCGTTAAAGTCGAAGTCGGCGAACGCGAGGCGGCAATCGATTTGTTCATTATCGTCAAATACGGCGCAAGAATCCCCGATGTTGCTTTGGCAGCGCAGGAAAATATCAAACGCGCTATCGAGACGATGACCGGTCTTGCTGTCGTCGAAGTCAACGTTCACGTGCAGGGCGTCAGCTTCCCCGAAGAAGAAAAACAAGAAGAAGAAACTCGCGTCCATTGAAACACGAAGATTTATTTTTGTCGGGAGGTGAAGAAGTTTTATGGGGATAATTCGACGCCTTATATTACTTTTTTACGTCCTGTTGGTGCTGGGTGCGCTGATAATCTGCGCGGGCGTGTGCTTGAAAATAATCCCGCTGAACATCTGGCAAAACGAATTGAATTTCATAATTGCACGTGAAGAAACTTTGATGATATTGGCAGGAATGTTCGCGGCAAGTCTGATTCTCTTGACGGGAGTCTTTTCTCGCTCAAGCAAAGGAGGGCTTTCGGTCGCGTCGGGTGATATTCAACTCGAAAAAGACAAACCGGGCGAAGTCAAAATTGCAGTGCCCGCGATTATCGATGTCATTGAACGGGCGGCAATCACGATAAACGGCGTGCGCGAGGCTCAAGCTTCCGTCTACAAAAAAGATGATGCAATGCCGATAAACGTTCGCTTGACGATAACGCTCGGTCAAGGTTTTTCGGCTCCCAAAGTCAGTGAGGCGGCAGTCAAGGCGATTGACGAAGCTTTATCGATGACGCTTGAACTTACCGACGTGCCCGTTGAGGTCAAAGTCGAAGAAATCACTCATGCAATTACCGGACGCGATAAGCGTGTCGTTTGAGGTGCCGATATGTTGAGAGATTTGATAGGAAAAATTTTAAACAAGACCAAAAAAGTCGTGACACTTTCGGCGGCGCGGACGAGCAGCGGAGAATTTTTGCTTAAGAAAACCGACTACGGGCTTATCCGTGTGGAATTCGCGGCAGTCCAAAGAATCGCGGAACGGGCATTGACAGACATCAAAGAAATTCATGATACAACAGTTGCAGTCGAAAAATTAAACGCCGTTAATCCGCTGAAGATCCGCTTGACGACAACATTAGCGGAAGGCTTTTCCGCCCCGCGAGCAAGTCAGGCGGCGGACAAGGCAATCAACACCGCTTTGAAAGAATTTTTGGCATTGGAATTTTATGTGCCCGTCGAAGTCAAAGTCAAGCAAATAGTCAAACCGGTCACCCAAAAACGGCGCGTGAGATAGGCGGTGTTTCAAATGATAGAGGCAGTAAAAAATTTCGTTATCGACCTCTTCGAGTCGCACCGCACACGGAAAATCGGTTTTATTACGGGGCTTGTTGCAGGCGGAGCGATTTTGCTTATCGGTTTCTTTAATACGCTGTTCATTCTTTTATGCGGAACCATAGGCTTGTTCATTGGCTCGCGTTTCGACAGCAAAGACGATTTGATTGAAAAAATTCTCCACAAGCTCGACGAACTCTTGCCGGACAAAATTCAGCGTTGGTAATTTTTTTGGAAGGAAAAATATATGAGTCGCAAACTTGCACGCGAGGCAGCATTCAAGGCGTTGTTTCAGCTGGATTTTAATTTCGAGGAAAACGAGCGCGAAGCTTGCGAAAACCTTGCAATAGAAACTATGTTTGACGAAGAGCCGCGATTGACACTCAAAAAAGATTTTACTTACATTGACAGCACGGTCAAGGGAACGCGGGAGCACCTCAAAGAGATCGATGAAATTATCACTGAACATTTGAAAGAGGGCTGGCAGTTGCCTAGAATCATGGCGGCGGACAGAAATATTTTGCGGCTCGCCGTATACGAAATGAAATTCCTTGAGCCGAAGCTCTCGAAAAACATCGCCATAAACGAGGCGGTGGAACTGGCTAAAAAATACGGCACCGACGATTCAAGCCGATTCGTAAACGGAATTCTTGAAGCTATTTCCAAATGAAAATTCTCTTTCCATAAAAAAATTTTCCCGACAGTCAAGCGACCGCCGGGAAATTTTTTTCCGCACAGAGCACTAAAATTTTTTGATAACCTCTTCGACTTGACGGGAGAAAAAAATTTATTAACCTTGACGAAAAATTGTTAGTGTGTTATCATTTTGCGCAGTGATTCGGCGCCTTCGTCAAGTGGTTAAGACACCGCCCTCTCACGGCGGGTTCAAGGGTTCGAATCCCTTAGGCGTCACCATAAATTGAAATTAACAAAGGGCGTTGCGTGCGGCAGCGTCCTTTTGAGTTTAAGGAGGAATGAACATGAGGGAAGAAGAAATTCGCTCGGCCATTGCCAAAGCTGTCGAACAAGTCCGCGCAGAAAAACCTCTGGTGCCGTCGATAACCAACACCGTCACGCAAGATTTTGTCGCGAACGCTCAACTGGCAGTCGGCGGCGCGGCGGCAATGCTTTACCTCGCTGACGAATGCGAATCCGTCGCCAAGGTCGCGCCGGCATTTTATATCAACATGGGAACGGCGATGCCCTTCTACGAGGAAACACTGCCTCAAGCGGCGCGGGCACTCTTCGCGAACAAAAAGCCTTGGGTGCTCGACCCCGTAGGCATCGGCTTATCCGAATTGCGCACGAAAATTTTAACGCAACTGAAAATTTACAATCCTGCAATCGTTCGCGGAAATGCCTCCGAAATAATCGCGCTTGCAAAACTTTGGCAACTGATTAACGAGGCGGGCGGAAATGTTCACGGCGTCGAATCGACTGAAAAAGTTTCTGCTGCCAAGTCCGCCGCGCTTGCCATTGCAAAATTCACGGGCGGTGCGGTTGCAGTTTCCGGCGAAGAAGATTTGGTAACAGACGGCGAAAACGTAATCAACTGCGCGGGCGGCTCGGAACTTTTCACGAAGATAACCGGCAGCGGCTGTGCACTCGGCGGCGTCATGGCAGTTTATGCGGCGGTCACGACTCCTTTCATTGCGGCATTGACGGCAACGACGATGTTTAATCTTGCAGGCTCGAAGGCGGCGGCTCAAAGCGAGGCTCCCGCAAGTTTCAAAGTTGAGTTCTTGGACAACTTGTATGAATTGACGGCGGAAGAGGTTGCGGACAATTTCCGCGTGGTCGGCTCGTTCGAAAACATGTTCAATTTCGGAATGGAGTGATTGAAATGAATACATTGGTTGCAGTGGCGATTGCGCCCGTCGGCAGCGGCGAAGAACTTAGCAAACATGTTGCCGAAGTCGTGAAGGTCATTCGCGAATCGGGCTTGCCCAACAAAACAAATTCAATGTTCACGGAGATTGAAGGCGATTGGGATTCGGTCATGGCTGTTGTCAAAAAAGCGACGTTCGTTTTGGCGGAGAAGGGAATCCGCACGGAGGTCGTCTTGAAAGCTGACATTCGCCCCGGCTTTTCGAACATGATGGACGGAAAAATCGACAGGCTCAACGAGGCTCTTGACGAAAAACCTCAAACCGCTGAAGCAAAACCTCAATCCGTCGAAGACAGAATACGCGAGACGTTGGGAAGGATAAGACGATGAGTATCAGAGAGCGGCTTGACATTTCGGCTTATCTGGTTATCGGTTCGGAAAATTGCAATTGCCCCGTCGAGGAAATTGTTGCGGCGGCTGTCGGCGAGGGCTTCACATGCGTGCAAATTCGTTCGAAGGTTGCCTCTGCCCGCGAAATGATTTCCATCTTAAAAAAATCTGCTCAAGTGATTCATGAACTCGGCAAGAGCGATTCGGTTGCGTTGCTTGTCGACGACAGACTTGACGTTGTGTTGGCTGCGCGCGAGGCGGGAATTAAAGTTGACGGCGTGCACGTCGGGCAAAATGATATTCCCGTTGAAGTCTGCAGAAAATTTTTGGGCGAAGATTCAATCGTCGGCTTGAGCGCGAACTCGACGGCAATCATCACCGGCGCGGACGTTTCGCAAATTGATTACTTCGGTGTCGGAGCTTTACATGCCACGTCGACGAAAACCGATGCCGAAAAAGTTTTGAGTTTTGAAGAAATTTCCGAACTCGTCAAGGTCAGCCCGCTACCGATTGTGGTCGGCGGCGGCGTCAAGTTGAAAGACATTCCCTCACTCGGCGCGACGGGCGTTCAAGGTTTCTTCGTGGTGTCGGCTGTTGCGGGCGCGGATAATCCGAAACTTGCGGCGCGTGAATTGGTTGCGGCTTGGAAAAAATCTGCGCGGCGGAAAATTTAATGCGGCTATTCCCTTACGAAAAATTTTTGTTATAATCAATGCACAAAGTATACAAAATTTTTCGGGAGGGATTTCAATGACGAACATCTTTCAAAATCCAAAAAAATTCCCAATGACAGAAGCCGCTTTGCGCGAAGTGATAAAAAAATTCCCGACGCCCTTCCACATATACGACGAAAAAATTATCCGTGAGAATTTTAAAAAGTTGCGTGAGGCATTTGACTGGGCACCCGAATTCATCGAACACTTTGCAGTGAAGGCGACGCCCAATCCTTATATCGTCGAGATTTTGGCTCGTGACGGCGCGGGCACCGATTGCAGCTCAATCGCCGAACTTTTTATCAGCAAGGCAGCGGGAGTTATCGGCGAAAAAATTATGTTGACTTCAAACGACACGCCCGCCGAAGAATTTCGCAAGGCTCTTTCGTTGGGCGCGATTATCAACCTCGACGACATAACGCATATCGATTACTTGGAACGCAACGCCCGCTTGCCCGAAATAATTTCCTTCCGATACAATCCCGCCGACATCATGAACGACGGCAACGATATAATCGGTCGCCCCGCCGAAGCAAAATACGGCTTGACCCGCGAACAAATTTTTGCGGCTTACAAGATTTGCCTCGACAAGGGCATTAAACGATTCGGCTTGCACACGATGATTGCCTCCAACGAACGCAAGGCCTCGACTTTCATTTACACGGCGCGGATTATGTTTGAGCTTGCCGCGAAAATAAAAAATGAACTCGGAATAAAATTTGAGTTCGTGAACTTGGGCGGCGGCTTGGGCATTCCCTATCACCCTGACGAATTGCCCGTTAATTTGAAAATGGTCGGCGAAGGCATTAAGGAACTCTTCCATGAAATTTTGGTGCCGAACGGTTTGGGGGACGTGCGCCTCGCAATGGAAAGCGGTCGTGCCATGACGGGTTCGGCAGGTTGGCTCGTGTCGACTGTCCTGCACAAAAAGAACACTTACAAAAATTATATCGGGCTTGATTCTTGCATGTCCGATTTGATGCGCCCCGCTCTTTACAACGCCTATCATCACATCACGGTTTTGGGCAAGGAGGACGCGCCTTGCGACGAAATTTACGACGTGACCGGCTCCCTTTGCGAAAACAATGACAAGTTCGCGATTGACCGCCGCCTCCCGAAAATTGAAGTCGGCGACGTTGTGATTATTCACGACACGGGCGCGCACGGGCACGCTATGGGCTTCAACTACAACGGCAAACTTCGGAGCGCGGAACTTTTGATTCGTGAGAGCGGCGAGGTTGAAATGATTCGCCGCGCAGAAACCCTTGACGATTATTTTGCCACGCTGAATTTTCCGAACGCCCGCCTCAAATTGAAAAAGTGATTGACGACAAAAAAATTTCCCCGTTGCATTGACGCGGCGGGGATTTTTTTTATTGCAGAGACGCACTGAAAACTTTTCTAATTTCGGAACTGTCGCGCCCCGAAATTTTTCGCCCGGTGCATTCTTCGACAGCTGCAAGAATTTTTTTCGCCCTGTCGACAACAAAAGCATCAAATTTATCTGCGCGGCAAAGTTCGGCGTCGATAAAGTGGCGTTCCAAAATTTCATCGACTTCCGTGCTTGAAAGCTTCGTCTTATTCTCGATTTTTTCAAGATAAACGCTCGGAGCATTGCTGCCGATAATCCGATTCGTTCCCGCCAAAATCAGCGTCTTGTTGGCAATGTTTTCGCATTTGTCTTTGGAAAATTTTTGAGCCTCGCAAAATTTTTTCGGGAAGATGTGATGCATGTCGATACCTTCGGCGTAGTTCGCGCTTGAGCCCATGTTCTTACCGGCGATAAAATCTTTTGCTCCGTTCTTGAAAATAATCGAGACCAAACCTTTGTAAACAGCTGATTGAAGTTTTTTAGCGTTCAACAATTTCCAAGCGGTGAGCTGAACGTCTTCGATAATCTTGGGCGTCTTGTCGGTTTTAATCCAATCCGTGACTTGCACAATATCTTTGGCGAAGCGTGCCAAATGACCTTCCCTGTAAGCCTCGCTGAAGACCGCCGTCCAATACCATTGCCGAATTTTTTTCCGGCTCGCAGCATTACTCTTGCCGATTAATTTGAGTTCGGCAAAAATCGCAGACATGGGAATGAGTTGCGGATTATACGGAAGATATTTTGTCGTCGTAATGCTTTCCTCTTCCAAAAATTTTGCGGCCTCAATGAAACCTTCGCAGGCGGCGTCTTTGTATTTTATATAATCGTTGTAGTCAAGTTTTAAAATGTCCTCGCTTTTGCAAGAGACAGAATTTTTTTTGTCGGTGCAAAATTTTTCGTAGCTGACAAGAAGAGTCACCGCCGTAATGAAATTCGAGAAGTCGACTTCCTTTAAAACGCTTAAATTTTTTTCTGCAATCTCTGCTTGAAATTCTTCCCAGTCGCGGCGCAATTCGACAGGTTTGCCGGTCGCGTCGGTTTGTTTCGCGAAAATCGCCGTAAGCAAATCGGACGTGCTCAATTTCACGCCGCCGATATTGACTTTCTCAAAAATTTTACAAATCGCCGCAAGCGGAATATTTTTTTCCAACATGATACACGCAACTTTATACGAGGAAAGTTTAACGACGACCGTATCGTCAAAAGTATCCGCCAATTTTTCCGCTGCTTCATCACGAAAAAATTTTTCATAGCGGCGGAACCATTTGCGACTTTCAAAAATTTTATTGAGCGGGAACATGCCGGCGGCGAATTCTTTTTCGGGCGTCGACAAGTCCCAATTTTTTCCTTTGGCTTTTAATTTTTTATTATCGTTGACGGAAATAATCATGTCTTCGTCGGTCTCGGAATTTTGAACGGCGGCAATCGCTTTTTTCATGTCGACGTAGTAAAAAAAATTTTTGACCTTGCCTTTGCCGTCGAGGATTTTTACGGGCTCGTCGGAATAAAGCGCGCCGAAAAGTGAAGTCAATCGCTGCTGACCGTCAAGGATTAAATGATGCGGCTTGGATTCGACACTTTCAAGCAATTCGATTTTTCGGAAGGAAAATTTCACGCTGTCGGCGTCGCACTCCAAAAGCATGATTGAATTTATCGGGAAGCCGCGAATCACGCTTTCGAGCAGCGATTTAATTTGTTTGTCGCTCCAAACCCAACTGCGCTGAAAATCCGGCAACTGAATTTCGCCGCGTTTGATTTTCTCAAGTAAATTTACAAGTTCAATGTTTTTTGCTTCCGCTTCCAAAATTTTCGTCCGCCCTTCGTGAGATTTAATTGCGAAAAATTATAACCGGAAGAAAATTTTTCGTCAAACAAAAACGAGACAAGCCGAAGCTCGTCCCGTTTGGTTTGCGTATTGAAAAATTATTTGCGGAGATTGAGTTGCGCAAGAATTTCGCGGTAGCGGTTGATGTCTTTCTTGTTGAGGTAGTTCAAAAGGCGGCGGCGTTGCCCGACCATTTTCAACAGCCCGCGACGCGAATGATGATCTTTCTTGTGCTGCTTGAGGTGTTCGGTCAAGTAGGAAATGCGCGCCGTCAAAAGTGCGATTTGAACTTCGGGGGAACCCGTGTCGCCCTCGTGCATTGCGAACTTTTCCATAATCTCCTGTTTTGCTTGTTTGTCTAACATGTCGTTTCCTCCTGCGTGAAATTTTTTCCTGCGGCAGAGTCCGCGTCGGAGTTACGACGAACCATGCCGAGGTTAAGATTGACGCAGTTTAACACAAGAATTTTTTATCGTCAAGTCAAAGCCGGGTCTTTTACGCCGTTAATTTTGAAAGCGTTGGCTCTGTCTATGCAGGTGGCGCATTTCCCGCAAGGAACTTGACCGCGCTCATAACAACTCCAAGTCAAATGATACGGCACGCCGAGTTGCAAACCGACTTTGACAACATCGGCTTTGCTTTGGCAGAGGAAAGGAGCATTGAGGTGAATTTTTTCATAGGTGCCGATTCGAACAGCCGCGCTCATCGCCGCGATAAACGGAGCAGAGCAATCCGCATAAGCACTGCCCGCCACGTCGTCCGAATGCACGCCGATATAAAGTTCAACCGATTCATCTTCGTAAAGACCGTCAGCAAAACTTGCCGCCATTGACAGAAACAAACCGTTGCGGAAAGGAACGTAGGTTGAGATTTTCGGCGAATGATTCTTTTTAATCTGGTCGGCGTAGGAAATTTTTTCAAGCGATTCGGTCGACGCGTTCAAAAGGCTTGAATTGGAGTGAGCGAAAATTTCTGCGGCGTCAAGTTCGTAATGATTGACGTGATAAAATTTTGCGACGTTGCGAGCCGCTTCAAGTTCTTTGGCGTGGCGTTGCCCGTAAAAAATTGAAAGAGCCGAAACATTTTCCGCGCCCGATTTATTAACCGCCATGGCGAGGCACGTCGTCGAATCGAGCCCGCCGCTTGAGAGAACGACCGCCTTACTCATAAGCCGCCTCGAAAACTTTCTTGACATTTGCAAAACATTCGTCATAACTTTCGCCGGGGTGCGCCTCGTAAATTTTTTTGCCGTCGACGTACATGCTCGGCACGTAATAATAATCGGTGAACTTTTCGGCGAGCTGCGCTTGAAAATATTTGTCGATAACTTCAATCTCAACTGCCGCATAATTTTTTTTAAGTTCGTCAATCGCCTTGAAAGCCGCCGCGCAATACGGACAGCCTTCCATTTTAATCATCGTAATTTTCTTCAAGATAACTCCTCCATAAAAATCGGTAACTTGAGGCCGTCACGGATGACATTAACGCCCCCGCGAGGTGCCCTTTCTTTGCTACTTTCTTTGGGCATGCAAAGAAAGTAGATTTAAAAATAATTCTTTGAAAACTTTCTTGCGAGGAAGAAAGCTCAACTTGCCAAAACTTCCGCGCCCGTCTCCGTTATCAAAATCGTTTTCTCCCATTGCGCCGATAAACTTCCGTCCTTTGTGCGAACAGTCCACTTGTCGTCGCTGTCGACCACAACTTTATACTTGCCGGCGTTAATCATCGGCTCGACGGTCAAGACCATGCCGGGCACGAGCAACATCCCCGTATCGGCTTTGCAATCGTGACTGACGAACGGTTCCAAGTGAAATTTTTTCCCGACGCCGTGTCCGCCCAAATCCGTGACAACCGAGTAGCCGTTATCGTGAGCCATCTTGCCGCAAGCCGCGCCGATGTCCCCGACGAAATGCCAAGCCTTAGCCGCCGCAATGCCTGCCTCCATAATTTCATGCGTCACGTCGATTAACCGTTGAGCTTCGGGAGAAATTTCGCCGACGGTGTACATGCGCGAGGCGTCCGCAAAATATCCGTCGAGGTCAGTTGTAATGTCAATGTTGAGAATATCGCCCGCCTTGAGGATTTCTTTTTTGGAGGGAATGCCGTGACAGACGACGTTGTTTACGGAAATGCAAATGCTCTTCGGGTAGCCTTCGAAGCCGAGACAGCTGGGGTGTCCGCCGTGACTTGAAATGAATTCGTGAGCCGCGTCGTTGAGTGTCAAGGTGTCGACGCCTTCCTTGACCAATTCGTTCATGAGGTCGAGCGCGCCCGTGTTGATAACCGCCGCCCGCTTTATGCCGTCAATGTCAGCCGCGTTGTTGATTAATCTTTTCGGCGGGCGAATTTGATTCTTCGCGGCAATGAACTTTATCGAATCAATCCTCGCGTCGAAGTCCTCGTGACACTTTTTATATTTCTTGCCGCTGCCGCACCAACACGGGTCGTTTCGTCTCATACTTCGCAACATCTCCTTCAAAAACTTTAACATAAATTATTTCCTCATCGGACAATTTGTTTTGTCACAGGTCAAGCAACTTTCATTCCTAATTCCTAATTCCTCATTCCTAATTAATCCGATAATCGCCGTGACTGACTTGCGAGGCTCCAACATCATCGCCGAAGTCAAACTCATTCCGATTTTTTCCGCGCCGCTGATTTTAAAAAGTTTTTCTTGCGCTGTCAAATCCCAATCGCCGTAGCCGGGACTGAATCGCCAACGCAACTTGTAGCCGTCCTTTGCAAACTTCGCCGAAAAATTTTTCTCCATTAAATCAGCCGCTTGTTCAACTGCCGCAGTCGCCGCCGCGTCCAAAAGCACCGACGCCAAATATTCTCCGCGCTCAAATTTTTTGTTAATCTCGCGTTCGATTTCAAAGCCGACCGTCACAGCCATGCAAATGACTTTTTCGCAGCCGTCGAGGTGTTTGATAATCGAATTGCCCTCGATTGCAAAGGGCGGCTCGCTTTCGACAACGTGATTGCAATAATCGTAAATTTCCCACGCGCCGCGCACTTCAATCAACAGCAAAGCCTCTTCGCAAGCCTCGCGGATATTTTTTTCGCCGAAGTCTTTAGCTTTCCTCAAGCCCGCGTATCGTCGAGTTTCCGCCGCGTCAATCTTTAAAATCTGCGCGTTGTAAATCGGCAAGTCAATCGCCTCCTCCGTAAAAATTTTATCGCCCTTGTTCGATACCGTCAACCGATAATTAAACAAAAGGTCGCGGGAGATTTTCATTGCATGAGATTTTTTTGACAAGGCGGCGCGGCGAATTTATAATCATGAAGAATTCCTGTTTGCTTAAGGAGAGATGCACTTGAACTTGAAAAAAATTTTGGCGGCAATCGCTTCAACGGCAATGCTTATCGTCAGTGCGGCGGCGGGCGCAGTCGGAATGCCCGCGTCGGAACTCATGCGCCTTGACGAGGCTCCTCGCGGCGAAGTTGCTCGTCCTTTACAAGAGACATTGACCTCCGAAAATTCGGGACTCAATCCCGGCTACTCCGTCACGCCGATTCAAAATACCAGACCCGTTGACCCCGAAGATGTTTTGCCGAACGTGACGGCGACGGCGGCTATCGTTATCGAGGCTTCAACAGGGCACGTCCTCTACGAACGCAACCCCGACCAAAGAATGTTCCCTGCAAGCACAACCAAAATGATGACGTTGATAACCGCGCTTGAAAGCAACAAACTTGACGAGATTGTTACCGTCGGACCGGGTGCTTACAACGCGGAGGGCTCGACACTTTGGCTTGATGTCGGTGAAAAAATTCCTCTCGGCGATTTGCTTTACGGCATGATGTTGATTTCGGGCAACGACGGAGCGATTGCCATTGCCGAACACTGCGGAGGAACTGTTGCCGATTTTGCGGCTCGCATGACGCAAAAGGCTCACGAACTCGGCGCGGTGAATACGAACTTCACGAACGCGAACGGCTTGCCCGACCCCAATCACTACACGACGGCTCGTGACTTGGCGATTATGGCAAAGTACGGTTTCAGCTTCCCGAAATTCGAGGAAATTTGTTCCACCAAAGAAATTTCCTTCGGCTGGATTCACGACGACACGAAACTTTTGCGCAATGAAAACCAAATGCTTTGGCTCTATCGCGGCGCGAACGGAATCAAGACGGGCTACACCGACGCGGCGGGGCGTTGCCTCGTCACTGCCGCAAAACAAAACGGCGTTCAATTAATCGCAGTCGTCCTCGACAGCCTCTATATCTGGAACGATTCGATTTTCCTGCTTGATTACGGCTTCGGGCGCGTGTCAAGTGATACGTTGATTGAGTCGGGACAAGTTGTTAAAACTTTGCCGGTTGTTTCGGGGCGCAGGAAGTCCATGCCTGTCAAGACGGCGGGCGAAATAATTATGCCGGTCTTCGAGGGCGACGCCAACGCTTATGAAATTGTTTACGACTTGCCGAACGAATTGACTGCACCGATAACGAGCGGCGAGACAATCGGAAAAATTCGAGTTGTCTTGCCTGACGGTCGGGAGGCGGCTTCGGTCGACGTGGTCACGACGGCGGACGTTGAGCAAAAATCTTTTTTCCGCTTGATATGGAATAAGATAAAAAATTTCTTTGCATAAATTTTAAAGGAGACTTTCAATATGAGCGACAGAATCAAATTGGCTGACGAACTTCATCGCAAAGGTTTCAGTTGTTCGCAATCGGTGGCGGTTGCCTGCGCGGACTTGGTCGACGTTCCGAAAGAAATTTTATTCAAAGCAACGGAAGGTTTCGGCGCGGGCATGGGCACAATGGACGGCGTGTGCGGCGCGTTGTCGGGAGGATTGTTAATCGCGGGCTTGAAGAACAGCACCGGCAACCTCGATACTCCGAAATCAAAATCCTCGACGATGAAAATTTCTAAGGCAATGCTGATAAATTTTCGTGAGAAATGCGGCTCGATTATCTGCCGCGAACTTAAAGGCGTCGACAGCGGCAAGATGCTTTGTTCCTGCCCCGAATGCATTAAGCACGGCGTCGAAGTCGTCGAAGAGCAGTTGGCAATTAGGAATTAGGAATTGGGAATGAGGAATTTTTTACTGAATTTCACGGCGATAATTTTTCTGTTGAGCTTAATGAACTTTTCGGAGGCAAGTGACGAACTTGACGAGGCGGAAATCAGATTGGCTTGCGCGATTTGTTCAATGGGAGCTTACAGCGACGACGAAAGTTATCTTATGCGTTCCATGCTCAACGAGCGCGGCTGGACGATTGAAAAAATTTCGCAGAAAAATAATCGCGCCTATGCAAGAGCTTATCTCGTGAGCAAAGACGCCGTGAAGATTTTGACAATCGCGGGCACGGAAAATCTTAAGGACGTTGAAATAAATTTCCGCGTCGGAAGAGTTCACCTCAATGACGACACGACACTCGACTACAAAGAAAAAAATTTGGGCGACAAAATTTTTGTGCACAGAGGCTTCCGCGATTATGCCGACGTTGTTTTGAGTGACGGGCTTGCCGAACGCTTAAAGACCTCCCTCGAAAAAAATCCTCACGAAACGCTTTACATAACCGGGCACAGCTTGGGCGGCTCGGTTGCGACGATTGCGGCGATTCGCTTGACCGATTCGGGCGTCGATAAAAATCAGCTCAAGGTGATAACTTTCGGGGCACCGGCTGTCGGCTCTCGTGCCCTTGCAAAAAATTACGCCGATAAAATCGATTTGACTCGTGTCGTCATGCGCGGCGACGTTATCAAAAAATCTTTGCGGGCTTTGGGCTACGTTCACTTCGGAAAAACTTTGGAATATCGTCAAAGCGTCACAAGCAACCACTCGGCTCACAAGATGTCGGTTTATCTCGATTGCGCCCTGCGCGATTATTTCAAAGCGGGCGGCTCTCTTCGCCACGAGGTGCAAGATAAAATCGACACGCCGATTTACGTTGCGCCGATTTTTCTTGTCAAAGGCGATTTTCACAAAACCGACAAAGAAATTATTTTGAACGCCCTCGACGACACGTTGAAAAATAATTTTTCCAATCCGATTTTCGCGCCCGCGCAGAGTGTCGACTTCAAAGAAAAAATTCCGGAAGACTTTGAGGAATTTGTTGACGCCGGCAGAAGTCACGGCTGCAAATACATTTTGATTCGTATTCTCCGCGCAAAAAAAATTCGTGACGCGCAGTCGGATGACAGGCACGTCACGTTAGAAGAAATTATTTTGGATACGAACGGAATCCCGCTTTCAATGCAGACTTCGGGCGCGTCGACGGAAGAATTTACAATCTTCGAGGCGGCACTTGCCACGCAAGACAATTTGATAGACGGGCTCAAAAATTTTTTCAAATAATCTTTTCGGAGACTTGAGCGAGGGGAACGACTTCCTGCGCGGCGGTCTCCAAATTTTTTATCGTGACGGTTGAATTTGCAGCTTCGTCCTCGCCGACAATCAACGCGAATTTTGCGCCCGACTTCGCCGCCGCTTTCATTTGGGCTTTCATGCTTTTTTTGCCGAAGTCCATTGCTGCCGAAAAATTTTTCCGCCGCAAGTCAGTTAAAAGTTTGAACGCATAAACTTCAGCCGCCGAGCCTCCGCTCACGATAAACGCGGCGATTTTTTTATTTGACGCGGGAAGATTTTTTTGCAATTCAAGCGCGAGCAAAATTCTTTCCAAGCCCGCCGCAAAACCGACAGCCGGAGTATCGTCGCCGCCGATTTCTTTTATCAAGCCGTCGTAGCGACCGCCGCCCGCAACCGCCGATTGAGCACCCAGAGGCGCGTATTGAATTTCAAAGGCGGTCTTGGTGTAGTAGTCGAGCCCGCGCACCAATCGAGGATTTACTTCAAAAGGAACGTCCGCCGCCGTCAAAAATTTTTTCACGGCATTAAAATGTTCGCGGCAGTCGTCGCAGAGGCAAGTTTCAATCTTTGGCGCGTCGTCCATAAAATCTTTCAATCCGTCAATCTTGCAATCGAGGATTCGCAAAGGATTTTTCTCAAGCCTCCGCCGACAATCCTCGCAAAGTTCGTCAGCCTCTTCCGTGAAATATTCCGTAAGCTTCTTGCGAAAAATCGGGCGGCATTCGGGACAACCCACCGTGTTTATTTTCAACGTCAAGTCGTCGAGCCCCAAGCTCTTTAAAAATTCCCAAGCCAACAAAATTATTTCGGCGTCGACGGCAGGATTTTTTTCGCCAAGAGCTTCCACGCCGAATTGATGAAATTCTCTCAAGCGACCCGCCTGCGGTCTGTCGTAGCGAAACATCGACCCGATATAAAAAAGTTTCACAAGCCCGGCGTTCGCGTAAAGTTTGTTCTGCAAGTAGGCGCGCACAACCGACGCGGTGTTTTCCGGGCGCAAAGTTATCGAGCGGTCGCCGCGGTCGGTGAAGGTGTACATTTCCTTATCGACAACATCAGTGCCCTCGCCTATGCCGCGTTTGAAAAGTTCCGTGTGCTCAAAGGTCGGCGTGCGAATTTCCTCGTAGCCGTAAATTTCACACAGCTCACGAATTTTATTTTCAAGCCGAACCCAACTTTCAACTTGGCTCGGCAAAATGTCTTTGGTGCCTCTCGGTGCATTTGTCAGCAATGTTTCAACCTCCTTAAATTTTTAAATCGGCGACGGAAAATAAAACTGCACTCCCCGAAATTTTTACGCGCTCATTCAAAATTTCGCAATGTAAAATTCCGCCGCGAGCCGAAGCTTGTCGTGCGATAATTTTTTTCTTGCCGAGCCGCTCCGACCAATACGGCGCGATTAAACAATGCGTCGAACCGGTCACGGGGTCTTCGGCGATTTTTATTTTCGGCGCGAATACCCTCGACACGCAATCGAAATTTTTTCCGGCGGCAGTCACCGCTTGCGTCAATCCGTCAAGATTTTTCAGCTTGTCGAAATCGGGCGAAAGATTTTCCACAGCCTCCGCCGAATCCAAAATCATCAGCAAATCGCGGGCAAGGTACGCCTCCAAAACTTTTGCTCCGACAGCCTCTTGCATTTCGTCTGTCACGGGAATTTTTTTCGGCTTGTAAGCTGGGAAATTCATTTCAAAAAATTTTCCCTTGCGCTCGACGAAAAATCTTCCGCTCAATGTTTCAAATTCAATTCGGTCTGCCGTCGTCTCAAAGAAATTGAAAATCACAAAGGCGGTCGCAAGCGTGGCGTGTCCGCAAAAATCAATTTCGGCGGCGGGCGTGAACCACCTCAACCGATAAAAATTTTTCTCCCGGACTGCAAACGCCGTCTCCGACAAATTATTTTCGCGGGCAATGTTTAGCATCAATTCTTCGGGCGGAAAATTTTCAACGACACAAACCGCCGCAGGGTTTCCTCCGAAAATTTTTTCCGTGAATGCATCGACTATGAATTGTTTCATTTCAAAATCCTCTTGAACGTGTCAAAGTTAATCGTCTCTTGCGGGCGGCAGTAAATCGCGAAGACAACTTCCTTAAAAAATCCGTCGAACTCCGGCAAAACTTTTTTGTAAGCTTCGGCAACGATTTCGGGATTATTTTTGAACGCGCCGCAGCCGAAAGCTCCCGTCACGAAAATTTCTGCGCCGTGATGTGCAACGACCGTGAACATGTGCCGAAGCCTCGACTCTTGCAAATTAAAAAGTTCCTCGTCGCCGATTGTCAAGTTCCTCAAGTTCGGGGCGGCAATCGTTATCACGTCGACCAAGTCCCATTTGTCGCGGGGCAAGCGCGTCGGTTTGTCCGTGTCGTTTTTGCAAATGATAATTTCGGGCGAATAAATGCAGGCGTCGTCGTGAAGAGAGTCGCCGCGTTCGCGATTGACGGTGTAAAATTTTTTCCAATTCTCTTCGGTGTTGAGCACGGGGTAAAGCGTCGAGCAACGGCAAAGACCTTCTTCTTGAGCACGCGAACCGTGACGAACACCGCCGCCGGGATTTGACGCAGAGGCAAAGTTGTGCACCGCGATTTTTAATTCCAAGTGTTTTCGTTGCATGGAAATCGCCGCTTCCAAAGTCCGACGCCTGACAACAGAGACCGTCGTATTTTTGAATCGGCGTTGAGGCAACGGAGGATAATCGTCCGCCGCGTAAAAAGCCGTGCCCTTTATCGAATCTTTAATCGCTTGCCGCAAATTTTCATCCGTCTTGTAAAAAGCTTCCGTGTCGTGAAAAACTTCAATCATCTCTTCGCGCGTCACGTATGCCACAATCAATCCCTCCTCCGTAGACTTGCGCCAAAATTTTTTCGCGTTGAGTGATATATCTTTCAAGGTCTTGCATGTAAGTTTTCAAGTCCTTTGCGTTGAAGGCAGTCCGAATTTTCCAAGCAGTGTGGTCGGGAACTTTGGTCGACGCCGCCGCTCCGATACCCAAAATCGTTTGACGTTCGCCCATAATCTGAATGTTGTAAATGCCTTCCGCGCCGCGAGTGCACCAGCCGACATTTTCAATCTGCCCGCTCATGTAGCCTTGCCGATAAAGATAGTACGGGAAAAATTTTTCGCCGCGCAGAATTTTTTCGGCACAGTCAGCCATCTTGCGAACCTCTTTATCTTCGGGCAAGTCAAAATCTTCCAAGCGGTTGAGTTCGTCGGCGAGGCGTGTCTGAAGTTTTGAGCCGCGCTTTATCGCCAAAGAGTGAACCGTCACGTCGTCGGGCTTGAGTTCCAAAATTTTTTTCAGCGTCTCTTTGAAGTCGGCAAGTCTTTCGCCGGGCAAGCCGATAATCAAATCCGTGTTAATCTTCCAATCGCCCGCCGCACGCAATTCGTTGAAAGCTCGTGTCACGTCTTCGACGGTGTGTTGTCGACCGATTATGTCAAGCGTCTTTTGATGCATTGTTTGAGGATTGACGCTGACTCGCGTGACGTTGAAATTTTTCATGACGGAAATTTTCTCGGCGGTTATCGTGTCGGGTCGCCCGCATTCGACGGTAAATTCCTCGACGCCCGCGCCGTAAAAATTTTTGTGAACGGTCTCAATCATTTCGGCGAAAAAATTTTCGGGCAACGCGCTGGGAGTGCCGCCGCCGATATAAATCGTCTGCACTTCCAAGCCGTAACGATTAATCGCGTCCGCCGCCGCCTCGATGTCACGCGTCAACGTCGCCATAAATTTTGCGATAATTTCTTCGGAAGGCAAAACATTCGACGGGAAGGAACAGTACAGGCAGCGCGTCTTGCAGAAGGGAATCCCGACGTAGACGCCGATTTTTTTTTCGCCCGAACGAATTATCGGCAGCTGTCGAAGAGCGACCTCCGTCAAGAGTTCGGCCTTATCGCGTTCGGTCAAAAAATCTGAACAAATGCGGCGACAAATTTTATCGCGGTCAATGACGCCTTGACTCGTGACGCCGTAGCCCTCGCGCAACCACCGCTGAATAATTTTCGTCGGGCGCACGCCGTGAAGAATCCCGTAAGGCACCTCGTCAAGCCCCAAGTTGTAAATCAAAAGCCGATACAAATTTTTTTTGACGAGGCGATTGACTTCCGCGCCGAATCTTTCATCGCGGCGAACGAGGGAACTTTTCTTGAAAAAATATTCGACGCCGAAGAGGACGATTTTAATCCGCGTGATAACTTTCCTGCCGATAACCTCGTTGAAAATTTCCAGCTCGTCGAAGTCAGCCTCTGCTTTGCCGATTTCGATTTTGAGAGAGCGGAGCACGTCGCCGACATTTTTTGAGAAATCGTATTTGCCGAGAAGATTTAAAGTTTTTATTTTGATGCTCAAACTTTCAATCTCCTTTCCGGCGGCACTCATTGCAGTAGCCGAAAAATTTTACCTCGTGATTGAGAATTTGAAAGCCGGACTTGGCGGCAATGTCATCTTCCAGCTCGTCAAGCAAATCTTCTTCAAACTCGATAACCTTTTTGCATTTGAGGCAAATCAAGTGGTGGTGATGATGGATTGACGGGTCGGCGGTGTTGAGTTCGTAGCGGGCGCAGCCGTCGCCGAATTCGACTTTAACGAGGATACCCAGCTCGCTCAACAAATCCAAAGCGCGATAGACCGTCGCCAAACCGATTTCCGAATTGTTTTCGCGAAGAATTTTGTAAACGTCCTCCGCGCTCATGTGATGATAATCCGAGTGTTCAACAAAAATTTGCAGAATCTCCCTGCGTTGAGGTGTCATCTTATAACCGCGCTCCGATAATTTCCCGCGCAGGTCTTCCAATCCGAACAGTTGCCGGTTTTCGCTCATGTTAAAGCCTCCTTCATCTTTTGAAGAAATTATATCAGTTTTGGCGTTTAGTGAAAAGTAGCTTTGCAGAGGTTGCCCCCTTCTTTGCCAAAGAGTGGAATGCTCTTCTACTTTTCTTTTGTTGCGCCCAAAAGAAAAGTAGCAAAAGAAAAGGGCGTTTGACCCGCTGAAAAAGCTTCCGGCTTTTTACGCGGGCGGCCGCACGTCCATGTGCGGCCGGGTTTTCACTCACCGCTGACAGCTAAGATTTTCAAAGCGGCGCGATATTTTTCGACGCGGGCAAAATCTTTCGGCGAGGGATTTTTTATTCGCGACAAGTCGGAATTGTGTTTCAAGTCCGCTGCCTTCACAGCTCTTGCCAAGTCGTTCGCTTTGATTGCGGCAACGTATTCGAGGTAGGGAATTTTTTTATCGTGATTCAAAAGTTCAAGGGCTTGAGATTCTTTGGCGGTGAGCGGAATTTTTTCTTTGAGGTCGGCAATCGTGAGGCTCGTGTCCTCCGCCACGTCATGGAGCAGGGCGACGATTATCGCGGAAATATTTTCGCCGACGAGCGCGGCGACTGCCAAAGGATGATTTATGTATTCGACGCCCGCTTTGTCGACTTGCCCGCGATGAGCTTGAGCCGCAGTCTCGTATGCCCGACGAACTCTCTCGTCTGCGTGATTAAAAATTTTTTCCATAGCCGGCACCTCCCGCCGCCAAGTTTACAAAATATTTTTTTCTGCGTCAAAATGAATCAGAGGAAAAATCCTGACATATGACCAAAAAGAAAAACTCCCGCCAATTTTCGACGGGAGCTTTTTTTATAAACCGTGACGGTCAAAGATTTCAAAAATTATCCGAGCGTTGCAAGATAGTTTTTAATTTCGTCGCCGTCTTCCATTTCCATGACTTTGTCGAGAATTTCTTTTGCTTTCACAAGGGTGATGTTGCGAATGCGTTCTTTGACTTTCGGAATGGACGGAGCACTCATCGACAATTCTTTAATGCCCATAGCCATCAAGATAATTGCCGCGTTCGGGTCGGAAGCCATTTCGCCGCACATGCCTGCCCATTTGCCTTCCTTGTTGGCGGATTCAATCGTGCGTTTGATAAGGCGCAGGACAGCGGGGTTGAAGTGATTGTAGAGGTAAGAAATTTGAGCGTTGCCTCTGTCGACGGCGAGTGTGTATTGAACGAGGTCGTTGGTGCCGATTGAGAAGAAGTCAACGTATTTTGCAAGAACCGGAGTCATAACGGCCGCAGCGGGAGTTTCGACCATGATACCGACTTGGACGTTATCCGAGAATTCTTTGCCTTCGTGAACGAGTTCCATCTTGGCTTCTTCGACGAATTTTTTTGCGGCGAGGAATTCTTGAACGTTGATAACCATCGGGAACATGATGGCAGCTTTGCCGTAGACACCTGCGCGGAGGATTGCTTTGAGCTGGGGCATAAACAAATCTCTGCGTTGGAGGCTGATACGAATTGCGCGATAGCCGAGGAACGGATTTTCTTCCACACCGACTTGGATATAGGGCAACGGTTTATCGCCGCCGATATCCATTGTGCGGATAACGCAGAGACCTTCGCCGTGAGTGACGGAGGCGCAGTGTTCGACAGCCGCTTTGTATTCTTTGAATTGGTCTTCTTCCTTCGGGACATCGGTTTTGCCCATGAAGACAAATTCGGAACGGAACAAGCCGACACCCGTTGCGCCGTAATTTTTGACAGCGGCGTCTGCGTCTGCGGGCGAGCCGATATTTGCGACGAGCTCAACTTCTTTGCCGTCGAGAGTGATGGCGGGTTTGTCTTTCAATTCTGCATAGTGAGCTTTGAGTTCTTCCTGCTTCTTAATCTTTTCGTCGTAGCTTGCACGTTCTTCGTCGGAGGGGCGAATCAAAATTTCACCGGTTTCGCCGTCGAGGATAACGGGGTCACCGTTTGCGATTTGAGCAATGCCGTCACCGACACCGACAACCGTCGGGATAGCGCGAGTCTTCGCAATGATAACGGCATGAGCGGTGGTGGAGCCGACGCCGAGAATGACGCCCGCGATTTTATCGGTGGGAAGTCCGGCGATAACGGAAGGCTCAATGTCTTTGCCCGCAACGATAACTTTGCCGACGATTTCGGGGTCTTTGATGCCGAGCAAATATTTCGCAATGCGTTTGCCGACGTCGCGCATGTCGACGGCACGACCGCGGAAGTATTCGTCTTCCATTGCCTCGAAAATCTGCGCTTG
>CAMVAG010000010.1 GCA_947165405.1 uncultured Selenomonadales bacterium | reverse complement strand
TCTCAACGCAACCTTTTCGCCGAATTTTTTTGTGACATTAACAATTTTAATCATGATTCACCTTTTATAGCTGTCAGCTTCCAGCTTTCAGCTTTCAGGATTTTTCTAACAGCTAACAGCTAATCGCTAACAGCTAAAAGCTAACCGCTGTATATGACAAACGTCAAAAGCGCGTTCAAAATAAAAATGACGATAATCGACGTGACAACCGTCCTTGTCGTGGCAATGCCGACACCTTCCGCGCCGTCGGGACAATTCAAGCCGTAATAGCAGCCGAGCACCGCAATGACATTGCCAAAAAAAATCGCCTTAATCATTCCGCCCGTCAAGTCGTGAATCGTCGCGAACATCTGAATCGAATTGACAAAAACGTAAGAGCTTATGCCCGAATATTGAGTGGCGACGACCCAGCCGCCGACAACGCCGATAATATCTCCGAAGACGGTAAGCAACGGCACGGCTATCATGCAGGCTATCATGCGCGGGACGATAAGATAATTCACGGGACTGACCGACATGACTTTAAGCGCGTCGATTTGTTCGGTGACTTTCATTGTAGAAATTTCCGCCGTGATTGCCGCACCGACTCGACCCGCGCAGACCACACCGACCAAAACCGGACCGAGCTCTCTGCCGATAGCGATTGCGATTATTCCTCCGACCGTCGATTGCGCTCCGAAACGAATAAATTCATGCGCCGTCTGCAACGTGAAGACCACGCCCGTAAAAAGCAAAGTCAACGATACGATTGTCAACGAGTCAACGCCCAAGTGAGCCATCTGCGCGATTATATGACGGATTCGCGGCTTGTGCGTCAGCTGTTTCATTGTGTCAACGTAAAGCAAAATTATCGTGCCGAATTCTTCAAAGCGTCTTATCATGAAGCCGCCGATTATCTCCAAAAATTTCGTCAGCAATGAGCCGCCTCCTTTCGCCGAAACATTATAACATAAAATTTATCGAGGCATGAATAGACGCTGAAAAAATTTTTTGCGAATTTGACATCAAAGACACAATCATTTAAAATTCATTGTAAAAGGTGCGGAGGTGAATTGATGCTTAAAAAATTTTTGGCAAGCTGCGCGGCGTTGTTCGCAATATATTTTTTGATAAGCACGCCGGCAATTCAAAAGAAATTTTTATATCCGTTCCCATACCGCTCGACGCTGGAAAATTATTCTTCGCGCTGGAAGGTCGATAAATTTTTGGCAGTGGCCGTGATGAAAGTCGAAAGTAATTTTTCGGTGGAAGCTCATTCACAAAGCGGGGCGGTCGGGCTCATGCAAATCATGCCGGAAACTGCGGCTTGGATAGCTTATCAACTGGGCGAGCCGCCCGAAGAAGTTGCCGACGACATAAAAAATCTTCGCGAGCCCGAAACAAATATCCGATACGGCACATGGTATCTTGCCGAGCTTGAAAGCGAATTCAAAGGCAACGACGTTTTGGCACTTGCGGCTTACAACGCAGGGCGCGGCAACGTTCGCGAGTGGATTGAAAAAAATCATTGGAAAGAAAATTTTTCAGACGTCGAAAAAATTCCCTACGCCGAAACCCGCGACTATGTCAAGCGCGTCCTCCATTGCCGCGAAAAATATTCCGAACTTTACGGCACAGATAATTTCATTTCGACGCCGATTGCCTTTCACGAATTGCGCTTTGCCAGCTTAAAAAATTTATCACTGTAAAAAAAAGCCCCTCCGAAATCGGAAGGACTTTTTTTCTTGCAAACAAAGCCGTTGCAAATTTATCTGCAGCCGGTAGCAAAGAACCGCGACAAGAAAAGTTTTTAGTGCACAAAAATCCAATCTTTGTTATAATGCTCCAAAAATAATTTGAGAGTGAGGATTCATATGACATTACCGTTAGATACGACCAAATACGCGGCTGCGCCTCTGGGCATCATCATTTGCAAGCCGATAAAAAATGCGGACGGCTCCCTGCGCGATTATCGTATTATCTTCGGTAATGAGCCATTCAAAAATTTGACGGGCAAAGCGGATTTTGTCGGAGCACTTGTGAGCGAACTGATAGACAATCGAAAATTTTTGAAGACGCCGCTGGAAGATGTGCCCGCGCCTTATGTCGGCTTTGCAGTGATAAACATCGCGGAAGACGAAAAAAATATCACGCGCAAACAATTTTTAAAAACGATACGGCATTTGGAAGGCGCGGCAGTTCTCCTGCGCGAAAAAAACTACGCTCAATTCGAGACAGTCTTTGTGTCGAAAGGTTTCGCCAAGCTCATGCAATGCAACGCGGAAGAAGCTCTGCGAATTTTGAATCAAAACGGAGTAATCGCTTTCACGCACGCCGACGACCGCCTTGCAGTCAAACGCATGTTGAGGCGGCGCACTTCCGAAGACAGCACCAAAGATTTGACGATACGATTGGTGACGACCAAAGGCGAGATCATCTGGTGCAACATCAATCACACTTTTATAGACGACTTCGGCGAGCACTACGTCTATTGCACTTTCTTCGACGTGACTTCGGTCAAAGTTTATGCCCGGCGTTTGCAAGCAACCTACATGAGCATAGGCGACAATTTCTATCGCGCAAACGAGCGGACGCTTTCAATGTTGAGAGCGAACTTGACGAGAAACAAAGTGGAAGACGTTCAAGGGCGCGACTTGTTCGGGACGGATTCGGTGATACGCCCCTACTCCGAGCTGATAAAGTTGCGTGCAAAAAATTATCCGATAGAGGAAGAGCAAAAGTTATTCGTTGAAATGTTCGACGCCGAAAATATTAAAGCCCGCTTCGCACGCGGCGAGACAAATTTATCGATTTATCTTTTCTCACGACGGCGCGACGGGCATTATTGCTACGTGAACTATCGGGCGGTCTTCACGCGTCACCCGATTAGCAACGACATAATCATTTTCATTTCGGAACAGGAAGCCGGCAAAGAGAAAGTCGAAGGTGCTCTGCTTGATAAAATTTTGGCGCGGCAATTCGATATGGTTGCCTACCTCGTCAATGACAAGTACAGCGTGGCGGTCGGCGACGCCTCTCTTATCGGCAAGGGCTCAATCTTCCCCGTGACCCGCGAAGGTCGTTACGAAGAATATTTAAAAAATCAAGTGCAACCTGTCATGACGGAGGACAATCGCCTTGAGGAGTTGAGCTTGTCGACGGTTCGCAACGAGCTTAAAAATTCCGAGCCTTACGTCGTGAACATCACTTGCAAAATCGGCGGCGAAATTTTTTATAAGCGATTCGACTTCTACACGATAGACCCGCGAGCCGATTTCTTTATCCTCTTGAAAAGCGACACGACCGCAATTCAGCGCAAGCAAATCGAACAGAACGAAAGGTTGCGTGAGGCGTTGACGGTTGCCAAGCAAGCAAACGTTGCCAAGACAGCTTTCCTTTCGCGCATGAGCCACGAGATACGCACGCCCATGAACGCGATTATCGGCTTGGACAACATCGCCCTGCATGACAAAGACTTGACGCCGACGCTGAAAGGTTACCTCGAAAAAATCGGAACAAGTGCCCGCTACCTGCTGACGATAATAAATGACATCCTCGACATGAGCCGAATTGAGAGCGGGCGCATGACGCTTCGCAACGAGGAATTTTATTTCACGTCGTTCGTTTATCAAATCAATTCGATAATCGACGAGCAATGCAAAGACAAGGGCTTGACTTACAACTGCAAAGTGGAAGGCGACATCGGCAAATATTACATCGGCGACGACGCGAAGCTGGAGCAAGTGCTTTTGAATATTTTGGGCAATGCGATAAAGTTCACGGAACGCGGCGGAGTCGTCACGCTGATAATCGAATGCACTTCCCAATTCGACGGGCAATCCAATTTCCGTTTCACGATTAAAGATACGGGCATTGGCATTGAAAAAAAATATCTGCCGAAAATTTTCGACGCCTTCAGCCAAGAAGACGACACGACGACCTCACGCTACGGCGGATCGGGTTTGGGCTTGGCGATAACCAAAAATATAATCGACATCATGAACGGAACAATAGAAGTCACTTCGGAAAAAGGTGTCGGAACAGAATTTATCGTGAACGTGCCGCTGAAAGATTCGGTGCGGAGAGAATCGGGCGAGACGTGCGAGATGCGTCCGCGAGATTTCAAAGTGCTGATAGTCGACGACGAGGAATTGGCGCGTGAACATGCAAAGTCCGTCTTGCAAGAAGTGGGCATAGAAGCCGATACGAGCAGCGGCGGCGTGGAGGCATTGGAGCAAATAAAATTACGACATGCGCGGCGTGAGGACTACAACTTAATTTTGGTGGATTGGCTCATGCCCGAAAAAGACGGAATAGAACTGACACGCGATATACGAAAACTTTTGGGCGAGGAAACGGCGGTAATCGTGCTGACGGCTTACGACTGGTACGAAATCGAAGACAAAGCAAAAGAGGCGGGCGTCGATACCTTCATGGCAAAACCGCTGTCGTCGTCGAATGTGCTTTACGAGTTTCGGCAGGCGTTCAATCGGAAACAAAAACTGCTGCCGGAAAAAAAGAAAGTTGACTTGGAAGGGCGGCGGATATTGGTCGCGGAAGACATGCCCGTCAACGCCGAGATAATGATGATGATTTTGGAAATGCGCGGCATGGAAGCAGACTTGGCAGAAAACGGACAGATAGCCGTCGATAAATTTGCGGCGTCGCCCGAAAAATATTACGATGCAGTTTTAATGGATATACGCATGCCGGTAATGGACGGCTTGGCTGCAACGACGGCAATAAGAAAATTGAATCACCCCGACGCCAAAAGAGTGCCGATAATCGCAATGACAGCCAACGCCTTCGACGAGGATGTTCAACGCTCTTTGAAAGCGGGAATGAACGCGCACTTGACGAAGCCCGCCGACCCCGAACATTTATACAAAACACTTGAAGAACTGATAGAAGATTGAATATCAATTAGGAATTGGGAATGGGGAATTGGGAATGAAAAAACAATTCCCAATTTCCAATTCCTAATTCCCAATTGAATCACGCCCGCTTACTCTCTGAAATATTTCATGGCGGTTTTCTTCCACTCGCGCTTGGTGTAGAGGATTTTGTAATCGGTGATGCCTGTCGCGTCGGCAAGAGCACCGATAATCCTGTCGCACTCGTCACGGGTCTCGGCATGAACCATCGTATAAAGATTATAATTCCAATTCGGCAAAGGCGTCCGGTCGTAGCAATGAGAAACGGCGGCATTTGAACTCATGACGCTTGCAGTTTCGTCGAGCTTATCGGGCGACACTTTCCAAGCACACAAGGCATTGGCTTTGAAACCAATTTCGCGGTGACGGAGTACGGCTCCCATCTTGCGAATTTTTTTTTCGTCGAGAAGTTCTTTCACGCGCCGCAAAAATTCTTCCTCCGTAATGCCGACACGTTCCGCCAAAATTTTGTAAGGCTCCTCGCAAAGCGGGAACTCCTCTTGCAACACTTTGATTATCTCCTTATCCTGCCGACTCAACATTCGACACGACCTCCGAGCTATTGGAGTTTGAACTGCACATTGACTTTGTAACGCTTGTTCGCCTTAAGACGCAACATATCCTCCACACCGTCAAGCGACCGTATTTCCGATAAGATATTCGATTCGTATTCGGCGCAGGGCGTCAACAGAGTGAACCACAAATTATAAACCCCCTCGCGTTCGTAATTGTGAGTGGTGCCGGGATAACGATTGATTGCCTCCGCGACGTTCTTGACGGCTGACGGCTCGACTTTGAGCGCAATCAACGTTCCTTGATAGCCCAACCGATTCGAATCAAAGAAAGCTCCTATCCTCCTTAAGAAGCCCGCCGCCTTCAGTGCACGCACTCCGGCAAGCACGGTTTCCTCGTCCGTACCGAGCCGCGCTGCCAATTCCGCGAACGGATGACTGCAAATCGGTATGTTGCCCTGCAATTCGTTCAGCAATGCCTTATCGAAACTCGACAGCCTCATCATGTTAAACTCTCCTCCGCGTCTGCTCACAACGCAAATTTTCTGCGGCTATTTTATCAAAGAATTTGCGATAACGTCAAGCAAATCTGAACGACCTTCATTTTTTTGTGAGGAGTAAGGCAAAAGAGATTCCTCGTCGACGCCCAAAGCTTTTCCGATGATGTCGAGGTTTTTTTTCCGTGAGGTCTTGGGAATTTTATCGGACTTGGTTGCGACAATCAGCACGGGCAAATTTTTTTCGACGAGGCTTGCGAACGATTCCAAATCGGATTTCATGGGCGCGTGCCGCATGTCAATCAGTTGGCAAACAAATTTTATATCGCGGCGGCTTGAAAGATATTCGTCGATGAATTTCGCCCAGAGTTTGCGATTGGTCTTAGAAGTTTTGGCGTAGCCGTAGCCGGGCAAATCGACCAGATAAAATTCGCGGCGGGTGTCTTCGATTTTCAATTCGACACGAAAAAAATTTATCGTCTGCGTCTTGCCGGGTGTGCCCGAAGTTCGCGCCAAAGATTTTCTGTTTGTCAAAGAGTTAATCAGCGAAGACTTGCCGACATTCGAACGCCCGACGAAGACAATTTCCGGCAAAGGTTCTTCGGGACAAGTCGCCCTGCTCACCGCCGAAGTCACATATTCGCTTTTGATAATCGTTACTTCCATATCAATTCCTCCAAAAAAAAATTTGCCCTCCGATTTTCGGAAGGCGAATCCTTGTTCAAAATTCAAGCGTGTTACCGACGAGCATTGCAATTTGTGCGTCGTTTGGAATGCGTTCGTCGTCTTTCTTCGAGTAAATGGTTAGAAGATAGATTTTATCCTCAATCGCGACGTAGTAGATGAGGCGGAATCCGTTTGACTTGCCGACGTTCGCCGACGTGTTCGCAATGCGGACTTTGTAGAGAGCCGCGCCTTCGGGTAAGTTGAAACCCTCAAGCTTGTCACCGACGAGGTTGCCCGCTTCCAAATCCGGCAGTATTGAACTTATATCATCAAGAATTTTTTTGTATTTCTTTTTCCTGATGTAGTAGTCGATGTCACTGTTTATTTTTTTACTGCGTTCGATTATCATCTTACAGCAACCTTTTTCTTCGGGACGACAATTTCTTCTTCTGCCAAATCATCTTTATATTTTTCTCTAAGTTCTGCAATCCAATCACGCCAATCGCCGCTTTCAGGTATCAAGCCCTTTCGCATCAAATTGACTTCCTTACACGCCTCGATAATCGATTCTTCAATGCTGCAGTAACGTTTTTCGTCATCCATAAGAATCCTCCTCACTGAAGAAGCGCGGTCTTCAAAACCTCGTCCATGTTTTCGACGGGCACGAATTCCAATTTTTCGCGGACGCTCTTTGGAATATCTTCGAGGTCGGGCGCGTTTTCTTTCGGCAGGATAATCGTGTGCATTCCTTCGCGATAAGCCGCAAGAACTTTTTCCTTGAGCCCGCCAATCGGCAAGACATTTCCTCGCAAAGTAATTTCGCCGGTCATTGCAACATCGCTGCGAACTTTCTTCTTCGTCAAGGCGGAAATCATTGCAGTTGCCATAGTGATGCCCGCGCTCGGTCCGTCTTTGGGAACGGCACCTTCGGGCACGTGAACATGAATATCATTTTTCTCATAAAAGTCGTCGGCAAGTTTCATCAAGTCGCTGCGGCTGCGGATATAAGTCAAACCTGCCTGCGCGGATTCCTGCATGACTTCGCCGAGCTTGCCGGTCAAAAGTAATTTGCCGTTGCCTTTGAGGACGATGGCCTCCGTCGGAAGAATGTCGCCGCCGACTTCCGTCCAAGCCATGCCGGTTGAGACGCCGATTTGAGGTTGCTTTTCGGCGCGTGTCTTTAAAAATTTCGGACGCCCCAAGAAGTCGTGCAGATTTTTCTTGGTAATGTA
The DNA here is from genome assembly GCA_947165405.1 of uncultured Selenomonadales bacterium. GTDB lineage: Bacteria > Bacillota > Negativicutes > Selenomonadales > Selenomonadaceae > Quinella. The sequence goes on along the minus strand of CAMVAG010000010.1, from coordinate 15,100 downwards.
AACGACACCCTCGTGACCTTCGACGATTTTTCTGGCCGCCTTACGACACGCCTGCCCGATTAATCTTTCAAGCTCACGGACACCCGACTCACGAGTGTATTCGGCGATAATTTCTTGAAGGACGCCTTTCGTGAAAACCAAATCGCCGCCCTTGAGACCGTTTTCTTCCTTTTGCCGCTTGGTCAGATAGCGTCGCGCAATTTCCAATTTTTCTTGTTCGGTGTAGCTCGACAGCGTGATAATTTCCATGCGGTCGCGCAGAGGCTTCGGTATCGTAGCGGGATTGTTCGCCGTGACTATCCACAAAACTTTTGACAAATCAAACGCGGTGTCAATGTAGTGGTCGACGAAAGAATTATTCTGCGCGGGGTCGAGAACTTCAAGCAACGCGGCGGAAGGGTCGCCCGCATAACCGTCTTTGCCGAGCTTGTCAATCTCGTCGAGGAGGAACACGGGATTGTTCGCGCCGGCTTTTTTTATGCCTTGAATGATTCGCCCGGGCAAAGCTCCGACGTAAGTGCGTCTGTGCCCGCGAATTTCTGCCTCGTCACGTATGCCGCCCAAGCTCGCCCGAATAAATTTTCTGCCCATAGCTTTTGCAACCGACGACGCCAAAGAAGTTTTGCCGACGCCCGGCGGACCAACCAAACACAAAATCGGGGCGGGCTTGTCTTTGGTCAGTGCCTTGACTGCCAAGAAATCCAAGATGCGCTCTTTGACTTTTTCAAGTCCGTAGTGGTCTTCGTCGAGTACCTTTGCCGCCTCCGCTATGTCCATTGAATCGTCTGTCGACACCCGCCAAGGCAATTCAATCAACCAATCGAGGTAAGTGCGTATCACGTTGCCTTCCGAAGACATTGACGGGATTTTTTCCAAGCGTTTCAATTCCTTGTCGACAATCGCCTTGACCTCTTCGGGATAATCGCCTTCCTCCAATTTTTTTCGATAGCCCGAAGTTTCTTCCGCCGCGTCTTCGTCTTCACCGAGTTCCTTGTGAATTGCTTTGAGCTGTTCGCGCAGGTAATGATCCTTTTGAAATTTTTCAATCTGGTTGCGGACGCGCTTGCTTATCTGCGACTCCATTTGAAGAACTTCCAACTCACGAGCCAAGATGACATAAAGTTTTTCAAGCCGCTTCTCAACGTTCAGGCAACCCAAAATTTCCTGCTTGGCGTCCAGTTTCAAATTCAAGTGGCTGGCAATCAAATCAGCCAATCTTCCGAAGTCTTCAAGGATAGTCACGGCGACAAACGTCTCGGAAGGAATGCGCTTGCTTAACTTGACCCACTCCTCGAATTGATGTATGACGCCGCGAACCAGAGCCTCCGTCTCCATAGTATCTTCCCAAGTGTCCTCGTGAATTTCAACGACAGCCTCAACGAATTTGCCTTCGTCGTGATATTCACGCATGATGCCGCGATTGATGCCCTCGACCAAAACGCGAACATTGCCGTCGGGCAACTTAATTATCTGCCGAATTTCCGATATGGTTCCGACTTCATAAAGATCTTCCTCTTCGGGCGAATCGTTATCCGTGTCCATTTGTGCAACCAGAAATATCCGGCGATTACCGACCATTGCCGCTTCGAGTGCTTGAATGGAATTATCGCGACCAACATCCAAATGCATAATCATATTCGGAAAGACGACAATTCCTCTGAGTGCCACGAGCGGCAACGTAACTTTCTCAGCCATTTGAAAAACCTCCTTCGGCGGTTTAATGCTCATGAAGGGAACTTTTGAGCCGCCTCCGAATCCTTTATTGCGAAGAAGAAGTCCGCCGCGTCCTTCTGATATTCGCTCTAAGTTTGGGTTCTTGATTAAAGAGAACGTCTTCTTTCGTGACGGTGCAAACGGTATTGCCGCCGACACTGGGCACCTCGAACATCACGTTGCGCATGATTCTTTCAAGTATGGAACGCAAGCCGCGTGCGCCCGTCTTACGTTGAATCGCCTCTTTTGCTATGAGCCGCAATGCCTCGTCTTCGAAATTGAGTTTGGCTCCGTCCATCTCCATGAGCTTTTGATATTGTTTAACCAATGCATTCTTCGGCTTGGTCAAAATTTCAACCAAAGAATTTTCGTCCGGCGCGTCCAAAGTCACGGCAACGGGCAACCTTCCGACGAATTCGGGTATCAAGCCGTAATTTATCAAATCGTCCGGCTGAACATCCCGCAACGTTTTTCCGACATCCTTTTCGTCTTTTGATTCGACCGCCGCCCCGAAACCGACTGCCGCTCCTTTGGTGCGTTTCTCTATGATTTTGTCGAGGTCATTGAACGCGCCGCCGCAAATGAACAAAATATTTTTCGTATTAATTTTCAAAGTTTCGGGCGGTTGCATTTGCATTTGACCTTGACGCGAGGGCATTTGAACATTTACTTGCGTGCCTTCCAAAACTTTCAACAAAGCTTGCTGAACACCTTCGCCCGAAATGTCACGGTGCATGCCCGGCTTGCGAGCGATTTTGTCAATTTCGTCAATGTAAATGATTCCGCGTTCCGTCTTTACAATGTCACCGTTCGCGGATTGAACCAGCGCGAGCAAAACATCTTCGACATCATCGCCGACGTAGCCCGCCTCCGTCAGGGAATTGGCATCGACTATGGCGAGCGGTACCTTCAAAATTTTTGCCAGCGTTTGAGCCAGAAGAGTCTTGCCGCAACCCGTAGGACCAATCATCATGATATTCGACTTCTGCAATTCGATATCCGACTTGCCGCTTTTTGCTTGCCCGATTCTTTTGTAATGATTGTAGACGGCGACCGAAAGAGTTTTCTTCGCCTCCTCCTGCCCGATAACATATTCGTCGAGCCGAGCGCAAATTTCTTTGGGCTTCGGCAATTTATTCGTGCCGACGACGGAGCTCTCTTCCTCTTCCATATCCCTCTGCAAAATCTCGTTGCAAATCTCAATGCAGCTGTCGCAGATATAAACGCCCTTGCCGGCGATTAATTTTCTTACGGCGTGCTCGGACTTGTCACAAAAAGAGCAACGCAACTCGTCGCGATTATTTCCGAATTTCAACACACTCCCACCTCCCGATAGCGGTAAGTGATTATTAATTGTCAAAAGAGGCGCGCATGGACGCGCGCCGCCCGCAACAAAAACATGGAAGTTTTTTTTGCGGGCACATCAAGCTGCGGGTAATCGCAACCTCCAAACCATGAACGACAAACGCCCCCGCGAGGTGCCTTTTCTTTTTGCTACTTTTTCTTTGGGCATGCAAAGAAAAAGTAGAAGAAAACTTTCAAAGACAGGGCGTCACTGCACCGCAACCGCACGAGTTATCACGTCGTCAATCAAGCCGTAAGCTTTGGCATCCTCTGCCGTCATGAAGTTGTCGCGTTCCGTGTCCGCCATGACTTTTTCTCGCGGCTGTCCCGTGTGCTTGCAAAGAATATCGTTTCCGACCTCGCGCAGTCTCAAAATTTCTTTTGCTTGAATTTGTATATCAGTCGATTGACCGCTCGCTCCGCCCAACGGTTGATGAATCATTATCCTCGCCAAAGGTAACGCATATCGTTTTCCTTTCGCGCCCGCCGTCAAAAGCAAGCTGCCCATGCTCGCCGCCTGCCCTATGCAAATCGTCGATACGTCAGGTTTAATATACTGCATTGTATCGTAAATCGCAAGCCCTGCCGTGACGACTCCGCCGGGACTGTTTATGTAAAGATGAATGTCCTTGTCGGGGTCTTCCGATTCGAGGAACAAAAGCTGCGCGACGACCGAATTGGCAACGTCATCATTTATCGGGCCGCCCAAGAAAACAATCCTGTCTTTGAGCAGGCGCGAATAAATATCGTAAGCGCGTTCGCCGTAGCTCGTCTTCTCGATAACCATCGGCACATAGTAAGCCATATTCAACACCTCATAAAGTTTTTAAAAAAGGGCGTTTGCATTTACGCCCTTAAAAATTTTTTCAGCTGTCTTATTTTTCTTCCGCTGCCTCAACGGGTACTTTTGTCGCCTCCGCTTCAACGGGTGCCGCTTCAGGTTGAGGGGCTTTTTCCTCTTGCACAGGAGCCGCCGCTTCTTGAGCCGCAGCCTCGTCGGTCGCCATGTTGTCGAAAATAAATTTTATCGTCTTGCGGCGAAGTATCGTTGCTACCACGCTTTCAAATTGTCCGTTGCTTTGCAAGAACTTCACGATTTGTTTCGGCGGTGTCCTGTAGAGCCGTGACATCATTTCAATTTCAAAATTTAATTCCTCTTCGGTGACGGAAATTTTTTCTGCTGCTGCCACCTTCTCCAACATGATGTCAGTAAGAACATTTTGCTTGGCCGTCTCGCGATAATCCTCGCGCATTTTGTCCATATCCAATCCCGAAAACGCCATGTATTGTTGGAGGTTCATGCCTTGCGAACGAAGTTGCGCGTCGAGTTCGTTAATCATTTGAGTGATACGATTTTCAATCATGACGGGCGGAACGTCGACTTTCATATTTTCAACTGCCTTGTCGAGAACCGCTTGGCGTTGATTTTCGTCTGCGCGGCGAGCGGCATTGGCTTCCATGTTCTTGCGAATGTCGGCTTTGTATTCGTCAAGCGTTTGGAAGGTGCTGACCTTCTTTGCAAAGTCGTCGTCAAGCGCGGGAAGTTCGCGGTGTTTAATGCTGTCAATCTTGCAGGCAAATTCTGCGTCTCTGCCCGCGAGATCTTTGGCGTGATAGTTGTCGGGGAAGGTGACTTTTACGGTGCGTTCCTCGCCGACCTTCAAGCCGATAAGTTGTTCCTCGAAGTCGCCGATAAATTTGTGCGCGCCGATTTCCAACGGAGCGTCTTTTGCCTCGCCGCCCGCAAATTTTTCGCCGTTAATCGTGCCGGTGTAGTCCAGCGTGATAAAGTCGCCGTTGACAATCGAATCGCCTTCCGCCGCGTCAATCAAGTTGGCATGGTGTGCGCGCATGTCTTCCAACTGCTTATCGACATCTTCGTCGGTGACCGGCTCGACAACTTTTTCCGCGAAAAGATTTTTGTATTGACCGAGCGTCGCTTGAGGATAGGGCGTGAAAGTCAACGTGAAGACAAAATCTTTACCTTCCTCGTTTGTGACAACGTCGGCTTTGGGTTCGGTGACGGGGCGCAAATTCAAAATGCCGAATGCCTTGCGCGAGGAATTTTGCAATAAAATTTCGCTTGCCTCGTTGACGATTGCACCTTTGCCAAGATGAGCCTCAAGAATTTTGACGGGAATGTTGCTGCCTTTGCGGAAGCCGCGAATCGTCACGCGCTCACTTAAAACTTTTGCGGCTTGCTTTATCGCTTTGGAAAATTCTTCCGCCGCCTCCGTAATCGTCAATTCAAGCGTGTAGTCGTCTATTTTTTTTTGAGTCAGTTTCAAAACTTTAACCTCCCATTTGTTTGTGCAATGCGGCATTTATATTAACACAGCGACGTTAAAATTACAAGACGCTGTGCTCGTAAGCGAACGAATGTATCTTCTACTTTTCTTTTGCTGCGCCCAAAAGAAAAGTAGCAAAAGAAAAGGGCGTTAGACCGGCTATAAAAACATCCATGTTTTTAACGCCGGCGGCCGTCATCCATGACGGCCGGGCAATCGCCAACCGCTACTTTTGAATTTACCAACACACTCTAACCACTAACCACTAATCTCGTAAGCGAACGATGCTTTTAAAATTGTTGCCTCGTCGAGTGCCTTGCCGATAAGTTGAAAACCAATCGGGAGTTTGTCTTTCGTGAAGCCGCAAGGAATTGAAATGCCCGGCAAGCCCGCAAGATTAACCGGCACCGTGCAAATATCCTGCAAGTACATCTTGAGCGGGTCGGAAATCATTTCGCCCACTTTGAAAGAAACATTGGGCGTCGTCGGTGTGAGAATCAAATCGACTTTCTTGAAAGCGTCGGTGAAATCTTTTTGAATCAGCGTCCGAACTTTGAGAGCCTTCAGATAATAGGCGTCGTAGTAGCCCGCGCTCAAAGCGTAGTTGCCAATCATGATTCGCCGCTTGACTTCCGCGCCGAATTTTTCCGTGCGGGTGTTCGTCATCATTTCGACAACGTCCGCGCCGTCGACTCTTGCGCCGTAACTTACACCGTCGTAGCGTTCAAGATTCGTGGCGGCTTCGGCGGGCGCAATCAGATAGTAAGTTGCGATTGCGTATTCGGTGTGCGGCAAACTCAATTCGATAATCTCCGCGCCGAGTGATTCAAATTTTTTTGCGACGAGGCGAACGGCACTTTCAATTTCGGGGTCGATGCCTTTTACGAAATATTCTTTGGGCAAACCGATTTTCAAACCTTTAACGTCGGCGACGAGTGCTTTTGTGAAGTCGGGAACAGACGCGGCGGAGGAAGTCGAATCCATTTCATCATGACCGCAAATGGCATTGAGCACGAGGGCGCAATCCGTCACGTCGTGAGTAAAGGAACCGATTTGGTCAAGCGAGGAGGCAAAAGCAACAAGTCCGTAGCGTGAAACTCTTCCGTAGGTGGGCTTGAAGCCGATAACGCCGCAGAAACTTGCCGGCTGACGAATCGAGCCGCCGGTATCCGAGCCGAGTGAAAAAATTGCCTCGCCGCCCGCAACTGCCGCAGCACTTCCGCCCGAACTTCCGCCCGCAACGCGTTCCAAGTCGTGAGGATTGTGCGTCGTGTGAAAAGCAGAGTTTTCGGTCGAGCTGCCCATAGCGAATTCGTCGAGATTGGTCTTGCCGATTAAAATCGAGGCGGACAATTTTTTATAAGCGGTCGCGTCGTAGGGCGGGATAAAATTTTCAAGAATCTTCGAGGCGCAAGTCGTCTTGATTCCCTTCGTGCAAATGTTGTCCTTAATCGCGCAGGGAATGCCTTCAAGCGGAGCAATCGCCTCGCCGCGATTAATTTTGTCGTCGACAGCTTTTGCTTGAGCCGTCGCTTTGTCACGAGTGATTGTGAGATACGCGCCGATTTTATCCTCGACCTCGTCGACACGCGCCAAAACATCGCCGGTCAATTCCGCCGCCGAAATTTTTTTCGTCGTCAAAAGTTCGTGCAACTCATGCGCCGTCTTGTCGTATAATGTCAAATTATTTTCCTCCTTGAACGTCCTGTTCAGCTTTGCGAATCTCTTCCGTCATGTTGGTTTTGAAGTTCAGCGCGTGGAAATTTTTCTTCTTGGGCACGTCCATTTTGAAAGCGTCGGTCTTATCGAATTGAGCCTCGCCGCTCTTCAAGTTCAAGCCGAGAACGTGTCCGCCGATTTTTTTATCAGCGGAAATGAAATGGAAGTGCCAGCCCGTCGAATTGAGCGAACTCATAAAATCGGGACAATACAAGCCGACAATCGTGCCGCTGATATTTTTGGGCGTAATTTCGTTTTGAGTCTTCAAAGCCTCGACCAAAGTCGGATAAGGTGGTTCCTTCACGCCTTCCTCACTGCGAATCAAAATTTCATTGAACGTGCCGCTGACCTTGACCATATAAAAACTGTTGCGCCCGTGCTTTTCGACTGCCTCGTCTAGAATTTTTTCAAACGCGGCTTTGTCGGCAACATCGGCAAGTTTGACGGAAAAATCTTTTTCAAAAAAGGTGACGTTCGAGAAAGGCACGCCTTCCTTGTCGCCCATGACGTTTATCTTGCAATCGCGATTCGCCCGATAAACGACGCCGTCGAGGACAATCATTTCGCCGTTGAGTCCCGTGAAAGTTCCGATGCCCGTGTCGCCTTGAGTCTTTAAATCTTTAACGGAAATTGAGCCGTCGAAGTAGCCCATTGCCAACGATTGAAGCAAGGCGATTTGATAAATTGTCTCGCGGTCTTTAGCGGGCGCGGGAGCAGCAAAAGTTGACGCCGTGTTGAAAAGCATGGTTCCTGCCAAAAAGCCGGTGACAAAAAATTTTTTCATGATAAAAACCTCCAAAACTTTAAAAAAAATTTTAAATATCAAGCCTCTAAAACTCTGGGAACTTTAAAATATCCGTCGTCTTTAAGAGGCGCGTTCGACAAGGCAAGTTCTCTGTCGAGAGACGGTTTAACTTTGTCCTCGCGGAAAACATTTTGCATGGGCAGCGCGTAAGTTGTCGGCTCAATGTTCGTCGTGTCGAGTGCCTGCAAATTTTCCACGTATGTCAAAATTTTATTCAGCTGAAAAAGAACGTCCGCCGATTCTTCCTCACGAATCCTAAGCCGCGATAAAGTCGCCACCGTTTTAATATCCTGTTCGCTTATCTTCAAAATTTTTTCCTCCTAACGTCGTTTCGAGAATTCATTTAACGCCAACACCAAGCGGTGAACCGGATAGGCAAAGACGACTTGCATAATCGCCGCCGGCCAAAAGTCGAACTTCAAAAATTTCATCAAGTCGATTTGCCAACCGAGTAAAAACAAAAAAGAAATGGTCACGGCGAAGTGAATCGCCAGCGCGGGCAGAGAACTTATCACGGGCAAAAGCGATTGGTCGCGGAAGAGGTTGACGGAAAATTTCCCGAAGATAAAACCGACCGTCATGTAACTGAACGTCGCCACACCGAAGTAGCTGCCCGTCGTAACGTCTTGCAAAAGCCCCGCCATAAATCCCAAACAAGCTCCTTTTTCTTGCCCGCGCAGGAAGGCAACCGAAACGGTAAAAAGAAGCATTAAGTTCACGCTGAAGCCGTCGAAACTTATCAAAGTGAAAAAAGATGTTTGCAGGGCATAGAGCAAGACGAGGACGGTTGCCCACAGCCCGATAATCTTCATGCCTCAGCCTCCTTTAAATTAGGAACTAGGAACTAGGAACTAGGAATTGGGAATTAAATTTGCAAAATCATTCCCCATTCCCAATTCCCAATTCCTCATTGAAAAAGCCTGCCTCTTGCAGTTGTTGCTGTTGAGCCTCTTGCACTTGCTGTTGAGCCTCTTGAATTTGTTGCTGTGCCTTTTGAAGTTTTTCAGCCGTCTCATAAGGGTCGGTCTCTGTGCCGGGCGTTTGCGGCGGCGGTTGAATCGGTTCGGGAGGAGCTTCTCTGCTTGCAACGATTATCGCCACGTCTTCCAATTTTTGAAAGTCAACCGAAGTATCAATCACGCCGTATTTCAAGAGCCCGCCTTCCTCGTTATGCATCTCGATAATTTTTCCGACGACCAAGCCTTTGGGATAGACGCCGCCGAAACCCGACGTGACAACCATATCCTCAACTTGAACATCGGAATCTTTCGGAATGTTCACCATGCGCGGGCAACCGGGATTTTTAATGTCGCCTTCGACGATACCTGCCACTCGCGATTCGGGACGCTGAATCAATGCGCCGACGGAAGAGCGCGGGTCAATCAGCAGCTGAACTTTCGAGGAATTGACGCCGGCTTCCATGACGTGTCCGACCAAACCCATTTCCGTCACGACCGCCATGTTGTTCGCCACGCCGTCAAGTGTTCCGCGATTAATCACAATCACACTCGACCAAGACGACGACTCGCGCCCGATAACACTTGCCGCAACCAAATCGAATTGCACTGCCGCCTGCTTATATCCCAACAAATTTCTCAACCGCTGATTTTCCGAAGCGTATTCGCTTGCCGTCAAGTTCTGCGCCCGAAGAAGTTCGACCTCTTGTCGGAGAAGTTTATTCTGCTCGTGAAGTTGAGAGAGTTCGCGGACGCTGTTTTTTATGAAAGCCAGTTGACTGCCCGCCCAAGAGAATGCTCTTTGAAACGGAGAGATAATCATCATTGCAACGCCGCTTGAAGCTTTGGGAGAAAATTCGCCGCGAGCCGCGAAGAATACACAACAAAACACGCTGATAAAAACAACAATCAGCGCGATAAATTTTTTCCCTGTCTTTTTTTCCTTACGAATCTTGTTGCTCATGGTCTCAGCTTTTTGGGAGTCATGACGACCCGCTTAAGCAAATTCATATTTTCAAGTGATTTACCCGTGCCTTCGCCCACGCAACTCAAAGCGTCGTCGGCGATTATAACCGGCATGCCCGTTTCTTTGGCAATCAGTTTATCAAGATTGGCAAGGAGCGCGCCGCCGCCGGTCATCATGATTCCGTGATCCATTATGTCAGCGGCAAGTTCGGGCGGAGTTCTTTCAAGAGTGCCTTTGACTGCCTCGACAATTTTAAATATCGGGTCAGCCAAAGCCTCGCGAATTTCACTCGACTTAACCTCAACGGTTTTGGGCAAGCCGCTAAGTAAATCGCGCCCGCGAATCTGCATTGAATTTTCGCTCTTGGGAGTGATAACCGCAGTGCCGATTTTAATTTTAATTTCTTCGGCAGTGCGTTCGCCAATCATCAAGCTGTAAACGCGGCGTATGTATTGAATAATCGACGAGTCCATTTCGTCACCGCCGACGCGAATCGATTTGCTAACGACAATTCCGCCGAGTGATATGACTGCAATTTCCGTCGTGCCGCCGCCGATGTCGACGACCATATTGCCGGTCGCCTCTTCGACGGGAAGCCCCGCGCCGATTGCCGCCGCCATAGGTTCTTCGATAAGATAAGCCTCACGAGCTCCGGCTTGAGTCGCCGCGTCGATAACCGCACGCTTTTCAACTTCCGTGACACCCGAAGGAACTCCGACGACAACTCGCGGGCGCACGAACGATTTGGAATTCATTGCCTTGCGAATAAAATATTTCAACATTGCCTGCGTTACGTCGAAGTCGGCAATGACTCCGTCTTTCATCGGGCGAATCGCAATGATATTGCCGGGCGTGCGTCCTATCATTTGCTTTGCCTCTTCGCCAACTGCAAGCACATCGCCCGTATCACTTTTTATCGCTACGACCGAAGGTTCACGCAGGACTATCCCACGACCTTTGACGTGCACAAGAGTATTCGCCGTCCCCAAGTCGATTCCCATGTCGTGCGAAAAGCCTCCAAATAAACCACCAAACATATTTAGGGTTGCTCCCTTCTTTACTTAGAAATTTCTGCCTGCGCTAAGCGGAAACATTTTATCATACTTTTTACACTTTGCAACATAACTTTTAAAAAGTTGGCAAAGCCCGCGCGAGGCTTGACAAAATAAAATCATGTGCTTATATTTTCAACAAGTACTTTATTATAAAATTTGGAAGGTGTAAGCGAATGGAGCAAAAGAAGATCTACATAATTTTTACTTACGGACTTTTCATTATCGGCGGCACTGAAATGTACGTTGCGGGCAAGGCAAAATATTTGTACGAGCGCGGTTGGCAAGTTTTTGTCTTTCATTCGGGTGCGGACAAATGCGTCATTTCAAATCTGCCGCAATATACTGAAATCGTTCCGGGCATGAAATTTCTTCTCAAGCCGCCCTACATGATAAAAGCTTACGAACAAAATTATCTTCTTAATATGCTGCGGAGCCGCCTCAATATTTCCGACCCGAAAGATTACGAAATCATAATCGAATCACACGAGGATACATATGCCTATTGGGCAGAACTTCTTGCCGCTCAAATCGGAGCGCGTCATTTTTTTCTCACCTGCAACGAAGTCTACAGGGACGCTACCAGACATTACGAGGACAATTTGGATTTTTTTGAATTCAAATGGAAACGCAACGAACTTGTTGCCTCCGGAATTATATTGGAAAAACTCTTCAACGGCTATAAAAATATCTGCGAGCCTTTGGCGGAAATGCCTCCCACAATTCATGAGCAAAACCCGATTCAAGATGTGCATTTCAAAATCGAAAACCTTGAAAAGTTGGATTGGAATATTTGCCATCTGGGACGAGCCATCAAATATTATGTTCCTTATGTCATTCAAGGCGTCGGTGAATTGGCAAGGCGTCACCCCGACAAATTAATCAACTTCATAATGATTGGGAACGCCGACGTGCGAATGGAATTGATTAAAGACACCTTCAATAATCTTCCGAATGTCCTCATAACTTTGTTGGGAGACATGGTGCCGATTCCGCGAATTCTTTTCAGCAAAATCGATGTGGTCTGCGGTATTTCTCAATCGGCAAGGTTTGCTGCCAATGAAGGTGTGTTGACAATCTGCGCGAGTGTAAAGGATAAAACGCGAACGCCCGGCGTTCTGGGCTACGATACGGAAGAACAAATATTCGGCGAAGGAACTTTTTCTTACGTCGAGGCTCTGGAAAATGTTTTGCTCAAAAAGCTTTACGCCGGCAAAAAATATTCTCTGCCCAAACTCAAACCCGAAGAAGAATACTACGACAACTTTTGGACGATCGTAAAGAATGCCTCGACCGTCAAGGAATATTATACGGAGCGTCTTTCCCGTGAACGAATCAGAGAATGGACGGCGATTTTTCCTTTCGGGATAATCGGACGCGGCGCACGAATAATTCTTTTCGGCGAAAACGAAATCACCAAAGATTATCGCAAGCAAATAGAAAGTCAAAATAATCTTTCGCGAGAGTTCGGAAGAGACTACGTAAAAAATTTTAAACCCTGTCCGTATTGTCAAGTGGTTGCCACAGTCGACGAACACCCCGAAAATTTTGATGATACCGTTGTCGGTTTGGAGAGGCTCAAGACCAAAGATTATGACGCGATAGTCCTCTGTATTTTTCCGCAAGACGCGCAAGCCGCTTACGATAAAATTGTGCAGGTTGTTCCCGATATGGCAAACAAAGTGGTTTACAATTTTCAGATAACGCCAATGTAAAAACTTTCGGAAGGGAATATCACTTTTATGATTTCTTTCAATGTGCCGCCTTTTATCGGTGACGAACTTAAATTTATCGAGCAAGCCGTTAAAGCTCACAAAATCAGCGGCGACGGTACCTTTACAAAAAAATGCAATTCGTGGCTTGAAAATAAATTCCGCGCTCAAAAAGTTTTGCTCACGACCAGCGGAACGAGTGCACTTGATATGGCGATGTTGCTTTGCAAGTTTCAACCGGGCGACGAGGTGATTTTGCCGAGCTACACTTTTTCGAGCACCGCAACTTCAATTATTGTCGGCGGAGGAGTTCCCGTATTCGTTGACATTCGCCCCGACACAATGAACATTGACGAGCGCAAAATCGAGGCGGCGATAACCGAGCGCACGCGAGCCGTTGTTGTTGTCCACTATGCCGGAGTTTCTTGCGAAATGGATTTCATCACGGACATTGCCCGCCGTTACAATTTGAAAATTATCGAGGACGCCGCGCAGGGTGTGATGAGCACTTACAAAGGAAAAGCTCTGGGGACAATCGGCGACTTCGGCTGCTATTCTTTCCACGAGACAAAAAATTTTTCCATGGGCGAAGGCGGCGCGCTTGTCATAAATGATTCGGCGTACAACGAGCGAGCCGAAATCCTGCGCGAAAAAGGAACCAACCGTTCAAAATTTTTCCGCGGGCAGATTGACAAATACACTTGGGTTGATGTCGGGGACAGCTACTTGCCGAGTGAACTCAACGCGGCTTATCTTTGGGCGCAACTTCAAAAAGCTGACGAAATCACCGCCGACCGTCTTGCAAGTTGGCAAAAATATTTCGACGCGCTTAAACCTCTTGCACAAGAAAAATTGATTGACCTTCCGACCGTCCCCGCCGAATGTCAACACAACGGGCACATGTTTTATATCAAGCTGAAAAATCTTGACGAGCGCACAAAATTTATCTCTTACATGCGCGAAAAGGGAATCGGTTGCGTTTTCCATTATGTTCCGTTGCATTCCGCGCCCGCCGGCAAAAAATATTGTCGCTTTCACGGCGAAGACGTTTTCACCACACGAGAGAGCGAACGCCTTGTGAGACTTCCGATGTATTACGGTTTGACTGCGGAAGATTTGGAGCACGTTACAGAATTTGTAAAAAAATTTTTTGAGAGTCGTTGAAATAAGTTTTGCAATAAAATGTTCGCGGTCTTTTTTGAAAGGGGAATTTTTTTTATGTCAATCTTGGTTTGCGGCGGCGCGGGCTACATCGGTTCGCACACGGTCAGGCAACTCGTCGAGGCAGGCGAGGAAGTTGTCATTGCCGACAATCTTTCGACGGGTCACCTCTACGCGATTAATCCTGCCGCAAAATTTTACCGGTGTGACATTCGCGATAAAGCCGCGTTGAAAAAAATTTTTGCCGAAAATAAAATCGAGGCGGTCTTCCATTTCGCGGCGTATATCGAGGCGGGCGAGAGCGTTCGGCTTCCGTTGAAGTACTTCAGCAACAACGTCTGCGGCATGGAAATTTTGTTGGAGGCAATGACGGACAGCGGCGTCGATAAAATTATTTTCAGCTCAAGCGCGGCGGTCTACGGCGAGCCCGAACGAATCCCGATTGACGAACTTGACAAAACCGTCCCGACGAATCCCTACGGCGAATCGAAATTGATAATGGAAAAAATGATTCGTTGGGTCAGCGCGGCTCAAGGCGTCCGCTATGTGAGCTTGAGATATTTCAATGCAAGCGGTGCGATTGAAGACGGCACGCTCGGCGAAGACCATCACCCCGAAACGCATTTGATTCCTCTGATTCTTCAAGTCCCTCTCGGTCAACGCGACCACATTACGATTTTCGGCGACGACTACCCGACGCCCGACGGCACTTGCATTCGCGATTACATTCACGTCGTTGATTTGGCGGCGGCTCATCTTTGCGCCTTGAAATATCTTCGCGAAGGCGGCGAATCAAATTTTTTCAACTTGGGCACGGGACACGGCTTCTCCGTCAAAGAAATGATTGATGCAGCTGAAAAAGTCACGGGACAAAAAATAAAAACGGTGCTCGGTGAAAGACGACCGGGCGACCCTGCAAAGTTAATTGCTTCGGGCGAGAAGGCTCGAAAATTTTTGAATTGGACGCCGTGCTTTGACGACATAGAAAAAATTATTGCGACTGCTTGGAATTGGCATTGTGCACACAATAAATTTAGTGGTCAATAGTCAATGATTAAAGGTTGCGGCAAAGTCAAGCTTTCAAAAAAAATCGGTGCGAGAAATTACAAACTCCGCGCCGATTTTTTAATGTCAAATTAGATGTTCGTTATGTCTTGATTAAATGTTGCAAATTTTAAACGAATCCTAACAAAGTCTAAAGCAATTTAAAAAATGCGACTTTATATTTGCGCCCGTGAAAATCAAAGCGACTTCAACAGTTGCAAAAAAAATCTTAGGAGAGATTATCTGATGAACAGAAACTTCAACGGACAAAATAATTTCAACGGCGGCGGACAAGCTCCCGACATCAACGGCGGACAGGCTCCCGACATCAGCGGCGGA
>CAMVAG010000009.1 GCA_947165405.1 uncultured Selenomonadales bacterium | reverse complement strand
GACCTCGTCAACAGCCGCGTCATTTGTATTCGTGTCGATTAATCATTGAGTCTTTCTCTGTGTTTTTCTTCTACTTTTTCTTTGCGTGCCCAAAGAAAAAGTAGCAAAAAGAAAAGGCACCTCGCGGGGGCGTTTTTGTCCGCTGATTTTGCTCGTTAATAATTTTGAGTTGGTGGCGTTCGCGGTATTTGCATCACGCAAATGCGCGAACGAGGAGCCGTCATCCGTGACGGCTCCTATTTTGTTTGGTTGTGTGAGGATAAAAATCTTTTGACTAAAATTTCTGCGACGATTGCGTCGACGGGTTCGGGCGGCACTTGCATTGAAGTCGGCAATAATTTCCTCCAGCCTTTCGGAGGATTTTTTTTCCAATATTCTCTTCGCGCCTCTTCGGTCGTGTGTTTTTCGTCGACAAGTTGAAATTTCAAACCAGCCGCCGAAATTTTTTGAGCCGCTGCTTTATGAGTGGTGCCGTCGCCCAAAATCACCGCTTGTATTTCAAATTCCGTTGCCAAATTTTTTATCACCGTGTCAAGTTCTTCGGTCGGCACGACGCGCTGAAATTTTATTTCGCCCGAAGCCGTCAAAACTGCCACGCCGCATTTGTCTTTGCCGGGGTCTATTCCCATGAACATCATCGTTGCTCCAATTTTATATTCAATCTTAGCGGCCCTTGCGAATCGGTTTCTTCGCGGGCGGAGGCTGTCAACTGAACAGAACCTTTCGCCGAACTCAAAGCGTCGAAAATTTCATAAAGTTGCGTGCCTTCCATGCGCCCGACAGTTCCCGTCAACGGGTCGCTCAAAATTCCTTTCTCGATTGCGATACGATTTATTTCCGTCAAAAATTCTTGCAAAATTATTTCGGGCTTAACGTCGTCGCCGAGCTCATACGTTTTGGAAAGAATAATTTCATCCTTGCTGAAGATTAATTTGTTGGGATAAATTTCAAGGCGTGAACGAACGGGCTCGCCGCGAACCATATTGCCCGCCGCAGAAATTCTCAAAACCATGTCTTGCTTGCTTGATTCAATTTCCTCAATGACGCGCTGCAATTCCGGCTGATAAATCCAAACGGAATTGTCCTCGTCGCCGCCGAAACGTTCCGTCAAAAGTTGCATTGCACGTTCGGCAAGAATATTTATTTCGTTGGAAATTTCTTCGGCAGTTTGTCCGCCCTTTATGATTCCGCTCGCCAAAATTTCGCCCGCCCGCAAAGTTATATCGCCTTCACGAATCGCAATGATACCTTCGCGCAGGCGTTTGTTGCGTTCTTCAAGTTCGTTGTTGTCGGCGGAAAGTTTTTCGTTGTCGGAAGAAAGTTTCTCGTTGTCGGCGGTCAGTGTGACGTTGAATTCGCCGAGTTTTTTATTGTTCTCCTCAAGTGCGGCGTTCGTGTCGGAAAGATTTTCATTCTGCGCGGCAAGTTCGGCGTTGGTACTTTCAAGCCGCTCGTTGCCTTCTTTGAGGCGTTCGCTTTCGTTGCGAAGTTCCTCCTGCTCTTCCTTGAGCGCAACGATTTCCTCTTTTGACATGCGCAAATTTTCGTTCGCCCGCTCAAATTCGGTTTGTGCCTTGAATAAATTTTCCGTCGCCTCGTCCAATTCGGCAAGTGTCGCGTCCATTGTCTGTCGAAGCTCGTCCATGCCGAAAAGTGCCGTGCGGACATTTTGCGAAATCAAAACCATGAATCCGATTGACAGCGCGGTTATCAGTCCGCCCGTCACGACCGTCACGACCATCGAGGTATGACGCGGGCGCAGTCCGAAGATTGAAAGGCGTTTCTTGCCGATTTTCGTTCCGAGCTTGTCGCCGATAAAGGCAATCACGCCGCCCGTGATTATCATAACCAAAATTAAATAAATTCCTTCCAATCAATCACTCCCTTTTTAACAATTAGGAATTGGGAATTGGAAATGGGGAATGAATTTTTCTAATCACTAATCACTGCCGGTTCCCGGTTCCTACTGATTTTTCATTGGGCGAGCGACACTGTAGACGTGTTCGACGCGCCGCAATTTATTCATGATTGTTTCGACTTGCAAAGCGGAATTGACTTCCACGCCAAGCTTGACCGTCGAAGTTTTGTTGTATCTGTTTGGCTCGGCATGAATCGAATGCAAGTTGAGTTTCATTTCGGCGGGCACGGCTATCAGCTCGGCAAGCACGCCGCTTTTGTCTTCGCAAACAATTTCCAATTCCACGTTATAAAAGCTGTCGTTCGTCGTGTCCCAACTGACCACAATCATGCGGTCGACATCGGAGGTATCGTTTAAAATGTTCGGGCAATCGGCGCGGTGAACGGAGACGCCTCTGCCGCGTGTGATATAGCCCGCAATTTCGTCGCCGGGTATCGGGTTGCAACATTTGGCAAGCCGAACGACAAAGCCGCTTTCGCCCTCGACGAGGACGCCGTGTTCAAATTTGCTTTGCTTGCGTTCGGGAATCTTTTTTATTTCGGCAAGCAACGCGGAAACATCGGGCGGCGTGTTCTTGGAAATATCTTTTTTGTAAATTTCGACGAGCTTTGTTATCACAGAGTGCACCGACGTTCCGCCGTAGCCGATGCCGGCAAGCATGTCGTCTTCCGTGAAATTCATGCGCCGCGCAACTTCAGCCAAACGATTTTCTTTAAGCAAGTCCTTCGAATTGTAGCCGAGCTTTTTTATTTCCGCCTCAAGTACCTCGCGCCCGTGAGCAATATTTTCCTCGCGGTTTTCACGTTTGAACCAAGCACGAATTTTGCTGCGCGTGTCACTTGAGGCAACGATATTCAACCAATCGCGGCTGGGTCCGTTGTTGGATTTGTTCGTCACGACCTCCACGAAGTCGCCGTTTTGAAGTTTGTATTCAAGCGGCACGATTCGCCCGTTGACTTTCGCGCCGACGCAATGATGACCGACCTCCGTGTGAATTCGATAGGCAAAGTCAATCGGGTTTGAACCTTGCGGCAAGACGACCAAATCTCTTCCCGGCGTGAAGACAAAAACCTCGTCGCTGAAGAAATCCAACTTCAACGCCTCAAGATATTCCTTCGGGTCTTTGATTTCCATCTGCAGCTTCGCCATTTGTCGGAACATGGAAATTTTTTGGTCGCGGTCGCTGTTGGCGGGTTTGGAGGAGCCGCTCTCTTTGTACTTCCAATGAGCTGCCACGCCGTATTCCGAAATTTTATGCATGGCGAAAGTTCGAATTTGAATTTCAAGCGGATAGCCCAAAGCCATAACCGTCGTGTGCAAGGATCGATAGCCGTTGCTCTTGGGCATGGCGATATAATCTTTGAAACGCCCGGGAATCGGTCGCCACTTCGAATGAATCACGCCGAGCACGTTGTAGCAGTCCTTCACGTCGTCGACCAAAATCCTCACGGCGGACAAGTCGTAAATTTCGCCGATGTCTTTATGGTCGCGAACCATTTTTTTATAAATGCTGTAGAAATGTTTGGCGCGCCCGCTTATCGACGCATGAATTTCCAGCTCGTCAAATTCCTCCTCGATAAGCCGCACCGCCTCGCTGATATAAATTTGCCGCTCGCGCCGTTTCTGCTTGACGTGCTCAACCAAATCATAATAAATATCCGGCTCAAGGTAGCGCAGGCACAAATCCTCCAGCTCCCACTTGATATTTGAAATGCCCAAGCGATTGGCAAGCGGCGCGTAAAGTTCCATTGTCTCTTTGGCGATTCGTTTGCGTTTGTCCTCGCGCATGAACTTTAACGTTCGCATGTTGTGCAGTCGGTCGGCAAGCTTTATCAAAATGACGCGCAAATCTTTTGCCGTCGCGATTATCAATTTGCGATAAGCCTCGATTTGCTGTTGCTCTTTTGTTCGAAAATAAATTTGTCCGATTTTCGTCACGCCGTCGATTAAAAGCGCGATTTCCTCTCCGAACATGTCTTTGAGTTCGTCAAGCGTGAAGATTGTATCCTCAACCACGTCATGCAAAATTGCGGCGGCTATCGTCTTGTCGTCCAGTTGCAGCTCCGTTAAAATCGCGGCGACGTTGAGCGGATGATTTATGTAAGGTTCGCCCGAAGCTCTGACTTGTCCGGCGTGTCCTTCCTTCGCCACGAGATACGCCCGCTCTATCAATTCGGTGTCCGCGTCGGGTTGATAGCTCTTGACCGTGTTTATCAAAAATTCTATCGTGACGGGCGGTTTTCCTTTATCGTTCATGTTTGCAGGGCACGCCGCGCAGAAGCCTGCTCAAAAGAAATTATTTTTCCGTTCGGCAACTCCGCAGCTTGTGCGCCCGTTTCCCTCCTTCCCAATCTGAATGTCCTCGAATTAGTCAGCTCCAATTTATTTTTCGGGCGCGGCAAGTCGAAAGTTTTTTTGTCCCGATTGATTATCAGCAAGCCCAGTTCCTCGAAAATTTTAATCGCGCCGGCAAATTTATACGTAGAAAAATTTTTGCCCGCCTCGTTGAAAACTTTGACAAGCGAACACAAATCAAATTGCTCGGTGTATTTTCGGGCGCGCCGCAAAAAATTATAAACGTCAATAAGCTGTTCACGGTCGGGAAATTCTCCCGAAGCCGCAACGGGCTCCAAACTCGACACGGTGCATTGAATGCGAAGTTCGCCCTGCCACTCGTCAAGCGACGGCTCATAGGCAATGTCAATCGGCTCGTTTTCGACAAGCGGCGCGAGGTTTCCGCAGCCCCAAGCGACGGCACGAATATTTTTTTCTGCGTCAATCACAAAACTCAAATGCGCTCCGTTCGAACCGATTGCCCGCGCACAAGTCCCGCGAACATTTTTGCAGGCAAGGACAGGATGCGGATTGCCCAAGCCGTAGGGCTCGAACTTGTCGAATTCGCGTGCCGTGTCGAAATTTATTTGCGCAGGGTCAATCAGCGCGTCGATGTTGAGAATCGGTTGGAAGTCCTCGTCGCATAATTTTCCCCGAACGTATTCATCGAAACGCCTCGCCAATTCGGGAACGTCTTTTGTCGCGATTGAAAGACCCGCCGCTTGAGAATGCCCGCCGTATTGTTCGAAGAGATCGGCCATTTTGTCGAGGGCGTTTTTCATGTGCAAGGCGGGAATGCTTCGGCAAGAGCCGCGTGAAAAAATTCCGTCCTGCGTCGTCAAAATAATCGTCGGCAAGTTGTAGCGTTCGACGAGTTTGGAGGCAGTCAAGCCTATAACGCCTTCCTGCCAATTTTCGCCCGCGATAACCAGTGTGCTCAAGTCGCCGCCGCAAGCCTCGCGCAGTTGACGAACTTTTTCTTCCGCCTCCGATAAAATTTTAGCCTCGATGTCTTTTCGTTGCTGGTTGAGTTTGTTCAGTTCCTTAGCCTGCGTCCGAGCCACCGAAATGTCTTCCGTAAGCAAAAGTTTCAAGCCCTCGCTTGCCTCACGCAATCTTCCGACGGAATTTAAACGCGGCGCAATTTGAAAAGCAACGTGTCCTGCAGAAATTTTTTTATCGCCGAGCCCCGAAACATTCAACAGAGCCTTGAGCCCGATGCAATTTGTTTGACGCATTTCCTTCAAGCCCATGCGGACGATTTTCCGATTTTCTCCGACGAGCTGAACCAAATCGGCAACGGTCGCAAGCGCGGCAATTTCAATATCGGTCGTGTAAGTTTGGAAGTCGACGCCGTGAAGTTCTTGCGCAAGTGCCTGACTCAATTTGAAGGCGACGCCCGCTCCGCACAAATTTTTTTCGGGATAAGGACAGCCTCTTTGATTCGGATTGACGACGGCGACAGCGGATTTAATTTCGTCGAGCGCGGGCAAGTGGTGGTCGGTGACAATCACGTCGAGCGAAACTTTGACGGCGGCAATTTCTTTTTCGTTGGTTATGCCGCAGTCGACACTGATTAAAAGCCTCACGCCTTCCGCAGAAATTTTTTTCAGCGCGGGAATATTCAAGCCGTAACCTTCACAGCGGGCGGGAATGTAACTTTCAACATCTGCACCGAGCCTGCGCAATGTCCGAATCAAAATCGCCGACGCGCTCATCCCGTCAACGTCATAATCGCCGTAGACGCAAATTTTTTCGCGGGCGTCGAGAGCTTGAATAATTCTTTCGACGGCGGCGCGCATGCCTTTCATTGCGAACGGGTCGTAAAAAGGTGCGGCTTCCGGCTCCAAAAAATTTTTCGCCGATTGCGCGTCCTTTATTCCGCGATGATACAAAACTTTTGCAGTCAATTCACTCACGCCCAAAGCTTCGGCCACTGTTTGAACGCTCAACGCATCCGCCTCTTTAACAACCCATTTTTTTCGCATGTTCATTCTCCATTTATGTTTGTCTTTTGCCGCTTGATTGTACAATTCTTTTTTGAAACTGTCTATAAAAAAATCCTCCGCGAAGTACGGAGGAAATTTTTTTATTCAAGCGTCATGGCTATTTCGTCACAGTTGGGAAACTTCGGGCACTCGATACACTCTTTCCAAATTTTGTGCGGCAAGGATTCTTTTGTCGTCGTCTTGAAGCCCAGCGATTTGAAAAAGTCCGGGCGATAAGTCAGCGTGAAAAATTTTTTCACTCCGACGGCGCGCCCTTCTTCCAAAAGTTTTTTCACGATTGCCGAACCGATACCTCGCCGCGAAAAATCTTCGTGAACTGCCATTGACCGAACTTCCGCCAATTCGTTCCAAGTCAAATGCAACGCGCCGACTCCGACAATTTTTTTTGAGGCGACCTCTTCGGCGACGACGAACTCACGCAAAGTTTCATAAAGCGTGCTGTGCGGCTTTGGCAACATGATTCCTTGCGCCGCGTAACCCGCTATCAAGTCGTGAATTTCGTCAACGTCCGCGAACGTCGCTTTGCGATAGAGAAACATTTTTAACACCGAATTATTTTACGATTGACTTCAAAATTTCTACGGTCTTCTTCACGCCCGAACGAGTATCGTCTTTGGGCGACCAGCCCAGAGCGCGGAGCTTGTCGTTGGGCATGATTGCATTGACGGCCTTTGAAAAACCTTTGGCTTGCGTTTCGCTCGGCAGCTCGAAAACGACTTTCTTGCCGGCAAGGGAACTTATGTATTCGGCGATTTCTCTCAAGGAAAGAATTTCGCTCGAATCGGCAACGTTGTAAGCCTCGCCGCAAATGCCTTTGAGCAAGCAATAAAGAATTCCGCCCGCCGCGTCCGTCGCGCAGCAGTAAGAAAATCTCGGAACGCCCTGACTTTTTAAAACGATGTTCTCGCCGCGCACGCCGTTCATGATAAATTCGCTCATTGCCTTTGAGTCGTTGAGACGCATTGTCGCGCCGTAAATTCTACTCAAGCGAGGAATCACAATATCGATTTTGTGTTGGCTGATGTAAGCTTGGCAAAGAGCTTCGCCGGCGCGTTTGGCTTCGGGGTAGCCTGCGCGGAGGGTGTTGCAATCGATATAGCCGCAATAATTTTCGTTGAAGAGGTCTTCGGCGTTCAAAGCCTTGCCGTAAATTTCGACGCTCGACACGAAAACGAAACGCGAAATTTTTTTCTTGCGCCCGAACTCAAGGAGATTATACGTTCCCAAAATATTTGTTGTCATGGTGCCGACGGGCTCTGTCGAATAGAGGAGCGGGTGAGTATTGCTCGCCGCGTGAATTATAAAATCGACGGGCGAATCAATTTCAATCGGGTTGTTCACGTCGAGCTTGACGAACTCAAAATTTTTGTCGTCGAGGTAATCGGCAAAGCGTTCCTTTGCGATTTTTTCGTTGCGCCCCGCCGCGAGGATTTTGACGTTGAGTTTATCGTCATGATTTTTTTTCATGAGCGCGTCGACAAGCACCGTGCCGACAAGTCCGCTTGCGCCGGTCAGCAACAAACTTTTTCCCGCAAGTTTTTCCCAAGGCAAATTTTCTTTGGCAAGGCCGGCAATGTCAGCTTTGTAAATTTCGTGATTAATGAACACTTTGTCACCTCATTTGAGCCAAGAAGTTTTTTTCGCGGCAAGCAACGCCTTGAAAAGTTCAATGTCGTCAACCGTCGTGATTTTTATGTTTCTGTCGGAGCCGCTTGCAAAATACAGCGTCTCGCCGAGGTCAACCATCATTGTATTGACGTAGGAGGAGCCGTGAATGCCCATGTTCTCTTCGAACGCCTTTGTATAAGCCCAGAAAAGTTTTCCGAATTTGTAAGCCTGCGGGGTTTGCACGCGGCGCAAGGTATCACGCACAATATATTCTTTGGTGCAAGTATCGTCGAGCTTTCTGAAAATCTGTTCGTTGTAAGGCAAGCTCGTCACGCCGTTGCCGTGTTGCCTGCAAGTCGCGATAACATCTGAAAGAACTTCGGGGTCGACCATCGGGCGAATGCCGTCATGAATAATAACAATGTCGTCTTCCGTACAAAAATCTTTCAAGGCAAAGACGCCGTTGCGCGTGGATTCTTGGACGGTCGCGCCGCCGTTTACTATATGCTTGAGCTTTGTGATATTGTATTGACGAGAATAGGCACGAAGAATATCTTGCCAACCGTCGAGGCAAACGACAAAGATAGCGTCGATTTCGGGATGATTCTGAAAACTTTCGAGAGTATAAATGATTATCGGCTTGTCGTAAACGTTTATGAATTGCTTGGGGATGTCTTGACGTGTGCGCTGCCCTTTACCCGAAGCAAGCAACAATGCAACTGTACTCATAAAAAATTCGCAGCAAAAAAATTGCTGCACTCCACCTCCAAAAAATTATTCTTTCACTTTCGACTTGGCAAAATATTCTCTGTAGGGAATATCCGCGCTGAAAGTATTCAAATGCCCGCTTGCGACAACTATCTTGTGCCAGTCGCCGAAATCGTCTGTCAAAACGGCGTCATAGTCTGCGGGCACGGGAACTTCTATTTTTTCAAACGGCAAGTATATGACATCGTCGAAGCTTTTGGCTCTGTAGGCGCGTTTTCTTTTTCTGATTGTCTGATATGCCATTTCGGATACGTAAGGAGTTTTGGTGTAGTGTTTCAATGAAAAGAGATCGAATTGTTGCGCTCTTGTTTTGAAAGGAAGATTGAGGAAGGTCATCATTTTATCACGCGGAATCAAAAACTTTTCTTTGTTTTCAAGAGCTTCTTTGACTTTTTCGGGATAAATGGTGGCAAGGAACAGTTCCTGCGCCATGTTGAAATTATTCAGCAAAGTTCTATCTTCAAAGGGCGGGCAGGGGTCAAAGCAAAAAATATCAATCCATATGGCGTAGAAAATACTTTTTCGCTCTTCGTTCAAGTAACAAGTCGTGCGTTCGTCCACGAGCCTCAAAAGCGGGAAGAAAGGCGACAAGCCCGCATATTTGTTTGCATATGCTCTTGAAATAAACGGCAAATCGGAATTGGCGTGCTGGGCTGCTTCCGAGTCGCTTTCCAAACGGTGATTGAACCAATACCACATGCTGTAATGAGGATTGTACGTCAATTCCTCTTCGACCACGCTTTTAAATTTTTCGTAATCGGGTCTGAACATAATGACATCGACATCATCGTCCCACGGGATAAAACCTTTGTGGCGCACCGCTCCCAAAAGAGTTCCGCCGATTGTGAACCAACGGATGTCGTGTTTTTTGCAGATGCGGGCGAATTCTTGAAGTATTCCGATTTGAACATTCCACAATTTTTTTCTGTGGCTGGTGACAAGAAAACCCTCACGCATTTCATCGTGATAAATATCGTCAATAAAAATTTCGCGCTCGTCTTTTTTATCAATTAATGAGGATTGTCCCGAACGTTCATTTTGTTTACCTTTATCGCCTTTAATTGCAAATGCCGCTTGTCTTAAAAGTTCGTTTTGGCTGCGCAACGAAATATTCTGCTCTTGCAAAAGTTTATTTTGCAGAACTATCGCATCAAAATTGCCGGGTTTCTTTGCCATAGAAACACTCCCATAAAAAAATTTCAAGTCCGGTTGTAAAACCTTCAAAAGTCTATCATACTGCCAAAAAATTTTCAACAGCAATTTTCGTTCAGAATTCAATTCCCGCTTGAGCCGGTACGCCTTTTTTGAACGGGTGCCTGATTAATTTCATTTCCGTAACGAGGTCGGCGGCGTCAATCAATTCCGGCAGGGCGTCGCGCCCCGTGAAGACCAAATGCATTTGCGGCGGACGAATTTTTATCAGCTCCGAAATTTCTTTCGCACCGAGCAAGCCGAACTTCACCGCGTAATTTATTTCGTCTAGGATAATCAAATCCCACGCGCCCGATAAAATTTCTTGCCGTGCGATTTCGAAAGCTGCCCGCGCAGATTTTTTTTGTTCGTGAAAATTTTCCTCCGTGATGAAGCCGAGACCCAGCTGCCTGACTTCGATTCCCAAAATTTCCAAAGCCGTCAATTCGCCCGAACGTCGATTGCCTTTTATGAATTGCAAAATCAAAACCTTCAGCCCCGCGCCGAACGCCCTTATCGCCAAGCCCAATGCCGCCGTCGTTTTGCCTTTGCCGTCGCCCGTGTGCACGATTATCAATCCGCGTCTTTCCAAGTCGAATCCTCCTCAAAAAATTTTTTCGTCAATGATACAACCTGATTAAAAATAAATAAAGCGTCTTGCACAAATTGCTAAATGAATTTATAATGAAAAGCAAAAAGGATGTGATTACATTGGGCGAGGCAAGAGAGAATTTGAAATCGGCGCGGCGAATCGTCGTAAAGGTTGGGACAAGCACGCTGGCACATGCCGATACGGGCAAATTGAATTTGTACAGAATCGAACATTTGATTAGAGAAATAGCTGACCTTCACAACGCCGGCAAAGAAATAATTTTCGTGAGTTCGGGCGCGATTGCGGCGGGCATGAACAAACTCGGAATAAAAATTAAGCCGCAGACAATTCCCGAAAACCAAGCATTGGCAGCTATCGGGCAAGGAGTCCTCATGCACATTTACGAAAAATTTTTTGCGGAATACGGACAGACGATGGGGCAAGTGCTCTTGACGAAAGAAAACGCTGTCGACGAACACGCCCGCGAAAATTCTCGGAACTCCTTGCAAGCAATCTTGAACATGGACGCAATTCCCGTTATCAATGAAAATGATGCGGTCGGCGTCGACGAAATCCGAATCGGAGACAACGACAACCTCTCGGCAATCGTCGCCGCAATGATTGATGCCGAAGTCTTGATTATCTTGAGCGACATTGACGGGCTTTACACTTCGAATCCGCAGAAAGATAAATCCGCTCGGCTTATCGACGAGGTGCCCGAAATTAATTCGGAGATTGAACGAATCGCGGGCGGCGCAGGTACAAAGCTCGGAATCGGCGGCATGTTCACGAAGATTCAAGCGGCGAAGCTTGCAACCTCAAACGGCGTGACGATGTTGATAATCAACGGCTCAACGAACGGAAATTTGCGGCGGGCACTGAACGGCGAATCGGTCGGCACAATCTTCCCAAGGAGGGAATCATCATGAACGGAAAATTTTTGGCATTAATCGCCGGCAGCTTGTTGACCTTCGGAAAAATTTTGGAGATGTTCCCGGTGATTACAATCCTTGCAAATATTTTGGGAGGCGGGGTCGCAGATACAATTTTCCTCGCAGAAAATCTTGAGGAGGAATTTGCATGAAGAAAAATTTTTTAATCTTGTTTGGAGTGATTCTTATGCTCTTTTCGACGACCGCGCAGGCAGCGGGAATTTCAATTCAAGACAATCGGGCGACGGCAGATTATTGGACGGGCAGAAATAAATCGGGCGAAGCGGTCTTCGTTCCGACGGCGGATTTGGATATGCTCAACTTGCAGATTCGGCAGAAGAGCGCAAACACGATTGTTGACCTCGTGAACTATCCCGAAAAAGTTTACGTTCAGTGGATGACGAATAAAATTACCGCGACGATGGCACTCGGCAAATTTCAAAATGCAGAAGTTCCGAAGCTCTTTCGAAACGGCGCGCCTTTGACGGAATTCAGTTTCACGCAGGCGAAAAAAAATTGCGGGCTTGATGCCTTGCCCGCCGTGTGTGTCGTTCGCTACGCCTTGACGACCGGCAGAACGAATCTTCGACTGCTGCCTGACGAAGTCGGTTGGTTCACGGACGAAAGCGATACTCACTACGACCAACTTCAAGGAACGGCGATTGACCCCGGCGAACCCGTTATCGTTTTAATCGACAGCCAAGACAAAGAATTTGTTTTCGTCGAGACGCGCACTTACGCCGGCTGGGTTAAGCCTTCCGCGCTTGCCTTCACCGATAAAGCTACTTGGATGAAATACGTCGCGCCGCAAAATTATCTGACCGTTATCGCGAGCCGCAAGACGATTCCTCAAGGCAAAGCTTTTTATCAAATGGGCGGAAGAGTTTTGCTCCGCGCTCCCGACTTGCAAAAGGACGGCTCTTGGGCAATCAACGTTCCGACCGTCGACGCCAACGGAATTTTAATCGAGGAAGGCTTGAACATTCCCAATGACAAATTCGTCGTCAAAGGTGTGCTTGCCTGCAGTGAAAACAATTTGATTCGGCAGGCGTTCAGATTTTTGGGCGAAGGCTACGGCTGGGGCGGCTTGGAAAATAACGTCGACTGCTCGGCTTTTGTGCAAGATGTTTATCGCTCCGTCGGGATTGAACTTCCCCGCGACGCCGATAAGCAGGAAAAAGCTATGGCGCGTTCAATTTCTTTAAAGAACATGACTCGTGAACAGCGTTTGGAAATTCTCAAGAAGTCCAAGCCCGGCTCTCTGCTCTTCACGAAAGGGCACGTCATGATGTATCTTGGCACAGACGACAACGGCGAACCGCTTATCATTCACGCGGCGAGCAGCTATTACACTTTCGACGGCGGACAAACTGCCAAGCATTATATCCGAAAAATTGTGGTGAGCGATTTGCATTTCATGAGCAAAGACAAAGTTGAAATGATTGACAGATTGAACAGCGTAGGAAATTTCTGAAATGGACGCTGCGCAGGACAAGTTAATTTCGCGGCTGTTCAAGGACACGCTGATAATTTTCCTGCTGTCGATGTTCGTATCGACAATCGGTCACATAATCGACGGAATAATTACGGGAAATTTTCTCGGCGAGGATTCAATGGCGGCTTTCGGCTTGACAATGCCTTATCAAAGATTCGTGACGATTTTTCCAAGCGTCATCGTAGTCGGTATGCAAGTCATGTGCAGTAAATTTTTGGGCAGAGGCGACTTGCGCGAGGCGAACGGAATTTTTTCGTTGGCAATGACGTTGGCTCTTGCGCTTATGATTTTTTTGACGGGCGGAACAATTTTATTCACCGAACAAGTTGCCGATATTCTCGACGCGAAAAAAAGTCTCGGAACGATTCGCCCCTTGACGATGGATTTTCTGCAAGCTTATTCGTTCGCTTTGCCGGCAATCGCGGCGGTCACGATTTTTACGCCGATAATGCAACTCGACAACGACAGACGGCGCGCAGTAATTTCGGCGGCGGTTTTGGCTCTGTGCGACATTGCCGGCGACTTGATAAACGTCTTTGTCCTCGACGGCGGACTTTGGGGCATGGGTATCACCACGACGATAAGCTATTGGATTGCGGCGGGCGTTTTGCTCTTGCATTTCTTCAAAGCGAATTCAAATTTTAAATTCCTGCCCGAAGCCGTGAGCTTGAAATATTTTCGCCGAATGATTTTAATCGGACTGCCCGTGATTTTGGGACGCGGCACGGCGGTTTTGAGGATTGCATTTTTTACGAGAATGTCGGTTGCATTGGCGGGCGGAGTCGGTGTTGCCGCTTATGCCGCGATTGAAAATTTTTCGGGACTGCTGGAAATAATTCCGAAGACACTCGGCGCGTCGACACAAATGATCGGCGGAATTTTAATCGGCGAACAAGACCGCAAGTCAATCCTGCGCTTGATGAAACTTGCGCTGAAATATTCGCTGATAATTTCCTTGACAATGACGGCGGCAGTATTTTTGAACGCGCCGACAATCGCAGACCTTTACACGCTCGACGACGCAATCGCTTATCAAATGACGCTTGAGGGATTTCAGCTGGCGATAACGTTTTTGCCGCTGTGTGCAGTCGGAATAATTTTCATGTATTATTATCAAGCTTACGGACGATTTAAACTCGTGAGCAACTTGACGGTCGCGGGCAACATAGGATTCATCGTGCCGATAGTTTTGCTCTTGACGCCGCATTTCGGAATGGCGGGGTTGTGGTTGTCTTTCCCGTTGAGTTATGCCGCGTTTCTGCTCGTGATATTTTTTATAACGTGTCGACATTGCGGGCGAATAACTTTCCGGCTTGAAGATTATCTGCTCTTGCCCGAAGACTTCGACGTTCCCGACGACAAACAGCTCAACATAACCGTCACGAACAAAGAGGAGGTCATGGGACTTTCGGAACGCACTCAAAATTTTTGCGAGGCTTGCGGCATTGATAATCGACGCAGTATGTTCGCGGGCATTTGTATCGAGGAGATGGCAGGCAACATCGTTGAGCACGGCTTCGAAGACGGCAAGAATCATTTTATCGACGTGCGCGTTATCGTCAAAGGCGAACAAGTTATAATTCGACTGCGCGACGATTGCAAACCTTTTGACCCGAAAAAATGGACGGAGATTCATAATCCCGAAGACCCCGCCGCTCATATCGGCATAAGGCTTTGCAAAAATATTTCAACCGAATTTGATTACGTCAACGCTTTGAAACTCAACAACTTGATTATAAAAATTTAAAGGAGTGATTCGTATGTTGTTCATGAAAGAGCACGTGACCAAACAGGCTCGGCGAGCAAAAGAGGCGTCACGAAAATTGGCTTGCATATCAATCGAAACAAGAGACGCGGCATTGTTGGCAATGGCTGATGCTTTGGAGGCTCGGCAAGAAGAAATTTTGGAAATCAACGCCAAAGAAGTTGCGGCGGCTAGGGAGAAGAGCACAAGACTCAACATGATTGACCGATTGATTTTGACGCCCAAAAGAATTTCTGACATGGCGGAGGGCATTCGCCAAGTCGTCAAGCTTGAAAATCCCATCGGCAAATCTGACTTTGAAGTCATTCGCCCGAACGGTTTAAAGATTCGTCGTGAAAGAGTTCCCTTCGGAGTTGTCGGCATTGTCTACGAGGCGCGCCCGAATGTCACGGCGGATGCCATTGCCCTTTGCATTAAGTCGGGCAACGCTTGTGTTCTGCGCGGCGGCTCGGAGGCTGTTCGCACAAACAAAAAAATCGTCGACATCATGCGCGAGGCGGCGGTTGCGAAAGGCTTGCCCGAAAAATCGATTGAGTTCATCGGTATCCTCGACCGCGATTCGGTTGTCGTCATGTGCAGACTGCGCAAGCTTATCGACGTGATTATTCCTCGCGGCGGCGCGGGACTTATCGCTCGTGTCGTGGAGCACAGCACCGTTCCCGTTATCGAAACCGGCACCGGCGTTTGTCACACGTTCGTGGACAAGACCGCCGACCAAGACATGGCGATTAAAGTTTGCATAAACGCCAAGACCTCGCGCCCGTCCGTCTGCAACGCAATGGAAACGCTTTTGATTCACAAGGACATTGCCGAAGAATTCTTGCCGAAGATTTCTCAAGAGTTGCTTGCGGCTAAAGTTGAGTTGCGAGGCGACGAGGCTTGCAGAAAAATTTTCCCCGACATGAAAGAGGCCGTCGAAGAAGATTGGACGACCGAATACAACGATTTGATTTTGTCGATTAAAATTGTCGAGGACGTTGACGCGGCGATTGAGCACATCAACAAATACAGCAGCGCACATTCCGACGCGATTATCACTCGTGACAAAGACAACGCGAAAAAATTTGAGCAGCAGGTTGATTCGGCTGATGTTTACGTCAACACTTCGACGCGCTTCACCGACGGCTTTGAATTCGGCTTCGGCGCGGAAATCGGAATCAGCACGCAGAAACTTCACGCTCGCGGACCGATGGGGCTTGAGGCTCTCACGACCATGAAATACATCATCGAAGGCGACGGACAGATAAGATAATTAGGAATGAGGAATGAGGAATTAGGAATTTTTTCGGTTATCTTCAGACGCTGAAAAATTATTTGCGCACGCCAAAAGCTCGACACGATTTAAAAGACTTCGCCCGCGCAGCTTGCATGATTTTATTAACGGCACTGATAATTTTTATTTTGATTCGGAGGTTGGCGGCATGAAAATCGGAATTATGGGCGGCACCTTCGATCCGATTCATCTCGGTCATTTGGCGACGGCGGAGGCTGTTCGCGAAAGTTTTTCCCTCGACGAAATTTTATTTATCCCCGCTGCCCGCCCGCCTCACAAACTCGGCAGACCCGTCACGGACGAAAAGCACCGCTTGGCAATGACAATCCTCGCGACGCGCTCAAATAAATTTTTCAAAGTCTCTGACATGGAACTCAAACGCACCGGGCTTTCATACACGCTCGACACGATGAACGAACTTTATAAAACTTTCGGAGACGCAACGGAATTATTTTTCATAATCGGCGCAGACTCATTGGCGGATTTATTTAAATGGCACGCGGCAAAAGAATTGGTTGAGAAATGTCACTTCATAGCGACGACGCGGCAGGGTGTCGACGTAAATTTTTCGGCGGTAGAAAATTTTTTCGGCGCGGCGGCAAAAGAACACATTCACCGAGTGACGACGCCCGGACTTGAAATTTCCTCAACCGACCTTCGCGAAAAAATTCGGTGCGGGCGTTCGATAAAATATCTTGTGCCCGAAGCCGTCGAGGAATACATCTTGAAAGAAGGACTTTATCTTTGAAAAAATATCGTGACGGAATTTTTTCAATTAGGAATGCGAAATGCGCAATGCGTAATGATTACGATTTTAATTGCGCATTACGCATTACGAATTACGCATTGATAGAAAGAATTGGGAATTGGGAATCGATTCGGGATTTTCGACGGCGGGAATATTGGCGCGGCAAGCTTGGATTGAAAAAGGCATTGAACAAGGACATGCTGAAGGAGAAAATTTATGACGATTGACGAAATGCGCCGCGAACTTCAACTGCGGCTCAAGAAAGAAAGATTCGCGCATTCAATCGGCGTGGCGAATACCGCCGTTAAATTGGCAAAGCGATTCGGCGTCGACGAGACCAAAGCTTACATCGCGGGGCTTCTTCACGACTGCGCGAGGGAATTTGAAAATGACGAGCTGCCGGCTCAAGCCGAACTTCGCGGAATAAAAATCGGTGAGGTCGAACGCGCAATGCCTCTGCTTCTCCATGCCTACATCAGCGCGAAAATGATTAAGGAAGTTTACGGCGTGGACGACGCGGAAATTTCTCAAGCGATTTGGCGGCACACGGTCGGCGCAAGAGATATGACGAAGCTTGACAAAATTATTTACTTCGCGGATATGATTGAGCCGAACAGAAATTATCCCGGTGTCGAGGAACTTCGCACCCTCGCAGAAAACGCCGAGCTTGATGAAATTATGTTGACGGCTTTTTCCGAATCAATTATCTTCGTCGTGCAGAAAAATTCTCTCGTTCACCCCGAAACCGTCGCCGCCCGAAATTTCCTCTTGTTAAAACGATAAGAAATGAGCGGAACCCCAATGGCTAACGAAACCAAAGATAACATAGAAAAGAAACGCAAAAACATGAGACGCAGGCGCAGGATAAAAGCCTTCCGCCTGATTTTCACATTGGTAATTTTGTGCTTGATCGGTTCCGCGATTTTATTTGTCGGCTACAGCGTGTATAATGCGGGCGTTCGCGTTTATAATGAGTTCGCCGATATGTATCAAGGTTACACCGACCGCAAAAATGCTCGCATGGGCTCTTCCGACCCGAAGTTTGACGGCTATACAAATATTTTGATTCTCGGCGTCGACGACAGCCACTTGCAAGAGGCGGATACGATTTTGGTTTTGAGTTTTGCAAACGACACCGGTGACAGCAGAATTATCGGCATACCTCGTGACACTTGGATAACCTCGCGCAGCTATTCGGGCAAAATCGCCTCGCTTTACGGCTGGAGCGGCGCGCCCGGTCTCGTCCGCGAAGTCTCAAAGATTTTGGGCATTTCGATTCACCAATACATAATAATCGACATGAAGACTTTCGCGGATTTGATTGACGTTTTGGGTGGGCTTGATATTTACGTCGAAGAAAACATGGACTACGAGGACGACCAAGCGGGTTTATCGATTCATATCCCGCAAGGCTATCAGCATTTGTCCGGCGAGGAAGTTCAAAAATATTTGCGCTTTCGCGGAGAAAAACTCGGTGACGTCGGTCGTGTTCAAAGGCAACAAAAATTTATCAAAGCACTCTACGCAAAAGTTCTTCAGCTCGACACGATACCGAAGCTGCCCGCCATCGCCGATATATTCAGAAACAGAATGGAGACCAGCGCGGAAATTTTCGACTCGGCACATTTGGCAAACGTCTTGCGGAAAATGAGTTCGAATCCGCCGCTGACATTGATGTTGCCCGGCTCGGAAAATGTTGACGGCGCGTGGATTCCGAATGCCGCTGAAGTCGAGGCGCGAATGAGTGAACTTTTCCCCTCGCATGATTTAATTACTCAATCGATACCGGGCGACGCTGACAGCGAAGCGATTGGAGATTAAAAAAATTTTTTTGGAGGAATGAAACTTGAAGACATCTGATTTGGCAAAGAAAATTTGTAAGGCGGCAAGCGACAAGAAGGCAAGCGAAGTCATAACAATGGACATGCGCAACGTCATGTTCTCGACGGATTATTTTGTCGTGTGCTCTGCGCAGACGGCAACTCAAGTGCGGGCGATTGCCGACAACATCGAGGAGGAACTTGACAAGGAAGAAATTCACTTCACCCACCGCGAAGGCTATCAGGAAGGCGAATGGATTCTTTTGGATTACGGCGACGTTGTGGCGCACATTTTCAAAGAGGAAAGTCGTCAATACTACGCGCTTGAGCAGCTTTGGAGCGAGGCTAAGATAAAACTCTATGAAGAATAATTTAAAACCAATGACGGTTGCCGCGTTGAAGGTCGTCCGCATGAATGACTTGGGAGCTTTCCTCGACGCGGGCACCGGCAACACTTCCGACGATATTCTTTTGCACAAGGCGCAACAGACGGCTGAAGTTTCAATCGGCGAGGTCGTGAAAGTTTTTCTCTACCTCGACCCGAAAAAAAGATTGACGGCAAGCATGAGAGTTCCCAAGATGCGCGAAGGTCAAATCGCCCGCTTGAAAATTATCAACGTGACCAAAGAAGGAGCATTCGTCGATGTGGGAGCCGAACGAGGAATTTTTATGCCGTTCGCCGAAATGCGCGGGCGACCTCAAGTCGGCGAGATTGTTTGGGCGAAACTCTACAGCGACAAATCGGGCAGACTTGCCGCCTCAATGAAAGTTTCAGACGAGATACGCCGAGCCTCCAAACCAGCCGAAAATGTCAAACGCGGCGACAAAATCAAAGGCGCGGTCTTCAACATAATCGACGCGGGCGCGTTCGTCTTCAGCGAGGAAAAATATATCGTCTTCATTGCGCGCAAGGAAATGCCTCGTGAATTGCGGATTGGCGAAGTCGTCGAGGCAAGAGTAACTTTTATTCGCGAGGACGGTCGGCTTAATGCCTCACTGCGTGCGATTAAAGAGACTGCAATCGAACGCGACGCCGAAAAAATTTTTGACTTCATGCAAAAGAACGGCGGCTCAATGAACTTCCACGACGACACCGCGCCCGAAAAAATTTCTGTCGTCTTCAAAATAAGCAAGGCGGCGTTCAAGCGGGCGGTCGGTCATCTTTATCGCGAACGACGAATTGAAAAAATCGACAACGGATTTAAAATCACTCAACAATAAAAAAAGCGTCGGGAGAAAATCCTGACGCTAAATTTTTTTGCGAAACTTATTTCTTGTGGAAGACTTGCTTGGCGAGGAGGAGAATCGACACTGCGGACTTGGCGTCGAAAATTTTTCCGCTTTCAACCATCTGCAAGGCGGCAGTCAGCGGAATTTTCACGACGTTAATAAATTCGTCGGAATCGGGATGAATTTTGCCCGCCTTCAAATCGCTTGCGGCGTAAAGATGAATGTACTCGTTCGTGAAACCGACCGTCGTGGCTATCGTCGTGAGCTTCCAAATTTTTTCTGCAGTGTAGCCCGTCTCTTCCGAAAGTTCGCGCTTGGCACATTCGATCGGGTCTTCGCCGATTTTGTCGAGTTTGCCGGCGGGGACTTCCAAAGTGACTTGACCGACGGGATAGCGGAATTGCCTCACGAGAATAATTTGGTTATCGGGCAAGAGCGGGATAATCGCCGACGCGCCCGGATGTTCAATCCACTCACGCACGGCTTTGTGACCGTTGGGCAATTCCACCTCGTCCTTGCGAACATGCAAAAGCACTCCGTCGAAGACAGGCTCGCTTGAAATTTTTTTCTCGACCAAATTTTTATCTGCGTTATCAATCAACATTGCAATCGCCTCACAAAAATTAAAGTGAAATAATTTTGCCACAAAGCCGCAAGAAAATCAATGTTGCTTGACGGTTTGGCGGGCGACAAATATAATTTAAAAAATGTTTGCAAATTCATCGACAGCGGTGAATGAAAACCCGGCCGTCACGGATGACGGCCGCCGGCGTTAAAAACATGGATGTTTTTACAGCCGGTTTAAGCGTCTTTCTTTTTGCTACTTTTTCTTTGACGCAACAAAGAAAAAGTAGAAGAAATCTTACAAAGAAAAAGCAGATTCAACATAAAAAAATATTTTACCGACAGCCGCCAACAAACTTCAAACAAGGATGAGGGATTGACATGGACGAAAGAACTCAACCGACAAATGTCGCTCCGCAAAGAAAAGCCGTCGCGCTCAAATACGAGGCGGAACGTGACCTCGCCCCGAAAGTCATCGCCAAAGGACGCGGACACGTCGCCGAACATATTTTGGAGACCGCGCAGAAAAATGCCGTGCCCGTCTATCAAGACAAGACGCTCGTCAACATGCTCATGGCTCTTGAGATTGACCGCGAAATTCCGCCCGAACTCTACAAGGCAATCGCGGAAGTCATGGCTTACGTTTACAAGATGGATAAATCTCACGGGCAGGCCGCCGAAGCCCGACGACTCGCCGCGCAAAGACGCCGCAACAGTCTTTTTTAATCGAACGTTTAAACTTCACTTCAAAAAATTATTTAAGTCGACGCCCGCAACTGCCGATATAGTTAGCGAAGTTAAGCAAGTGCTTGACTGAAAAAATTTGAAAATAACGGGTCAGACGTTCAGGAAATTTTTGAAGACAAGGACCGTCAAATATATCTGACCTCCGGCAGTTGAAGGACTTGCCGAATTAGAAAAGGAGAAGTGATTATTATGATGCGCGCCCTGTTTTCGGGAGTTGCCGGTTTAAAAGTTCACCAGACACGCATGGACGTTATCGGTAACAACATTGCAAATATCAACACAATCGGCTTTAAATCCAGCCGTACAACTTTTTCAGATATGCTTTCGCAAATTCAAAGCAACGCCGCTGCCCCGACGGACACTCGCGGCGGTATCAACGCAAAACAAGTCGGTCTCGGTGCTGCGGTTGAAAGTATCGACCTTCTCTTTAACGATGCCTCGCCGCAACAAACCGGCAAAAATACAGACTTGGCTCTTTCGGGCAACGGGCTCTTTGTTCTTAAAAACGGCGACCAATCTTATTACACGCGCAACGGTGCTTTTTCCTTCGACGAGCAAGGTTATTACGTCCTGCCCGGCAGCGGTCTTCGTGTGCAAGGTTGGAATGCCTCTGCCGAAGGAAATTTGAATACAAACGCCCTCGCCACCGATATTGTCGTTCCCGTCGGCAAGACAATGGAAGCCACTGCCACGACCGAAATCGATTATAACGGCAACCTCGACGCGCAATCCCTCAGCATAACCAAAATCAGTTATACCACCGCGCTTGGCGGCGTCCCCTCTCTTGTCACGACCACAGACTCAACAACTAATGACACAACCAGTGTCAATGTCGACACGGAAAACGTCCTCGCGGCGGTCATTACTTTAAGCGACGGCACCACAAGGACGGTTACGAGCGGTTATTACGAAGTGGGCAGGAGCATACCGATTACAACAATCGTAACGGAATACGATTCGCAGGGCGGCAAGCATGAAGTCACCGTGTTGATTGATAAAGATTCCACCACAGCTCCTCCTACTGACACGAGCGTCGAGGCTTTGTCGACTGCAACGGGTGTTATCGTCGGCGGCGTCACTTACCCCATAACAGGTGTAGACACCACCGCCACAACTGCCACTGCTCATTATACCGACGCCAACGGTGCCAATCAGACGGAAGTTCTTTCTGCAACCAACACAGTCTTTGACAACCGCTGGAGAATGTATATCGTCCCCGAAGCCGGTCAAAAAGGCCCCGCCGATTCGTCGTTTACAAATACTTACGTTCGCAGTGAAGCGACCGGTAATCCCGAAGCCGACGGCTCTTCCTCGACGGGCATAATGAATGACGGTAAAGTTGCTTACGTCTACTTCGACACCACAGGAAAATACGTTGCACACGGACAAGAGGAAGATCCCTCGATAGTTTTCTCATACGGCGACGGCAACGGCTCTTCAAGCAACACGGCAGTCATAGACCTCACGGGCTTGACGCAATATGCAAACAACACCACTTCCTTCCCGACAACCAACGGCAATACTTCGGGCGTCCTCCAGAGCATAGCGATTGACGGCAGCGGCATTATCAGCGGTACTTACACGAACGGATTGATTCGCACCGAAGCTCAACTGGCAGTCGCGCAATTCACAAACTCCGCAGGCTTGACCAAAGTAGGCACGACGATTTATCAAGAGTCAAACAACTCCGGCGCGGCAAATGTCAAGACTATCGCGGACTTCGGCTTGGATGTCATTTCCTCCGCTCTTGAAATGTCTAACGTCGACCTCGCAACCGAATTCTCCGATATGATTATCACGCAGCGCGGCTTGCAGGCCAATTCGAAGATTACCACCGTCTCCGACGAAATACTTGAGACGATTGTCAACATGAAGAGATAATTTTACGGCTTGAAATAAAAAAGGCGCGGCTCTCAAACGGGTCGCGTCTTTTTT
>CAMVAG010000008.1 GCA_947165405.1 uncultured Selenomonadales bacterium | reverse complement strand
GCGCTTTTCGGCGAAGAAATTATTCCGTTCGAAGTTGCCGGCGTTCAAAGCGGCAAAATTTCTCGCGGTCACAGATTTTTGAGCAAAGGCGATTTTGAAATTGCAAATGCCTCCGATTACGTCGAGGCTTGCGAAAAAAATTTTGTTATCGTCGACCAAGACAAACGCCGCGAAATGATAACCGCGCAGATTAAAGAAGTTGCCTCGTCGAAAGGCGGCGTTGCAGAAATTACCGACGACTTGTTGGAAGAGGTTTTGTATCTTGTCGAATATCCGACGGCACTTGCGGGTTCTTTCGAGGAAAAATATTTGAAACTGCCCGCCGAAGCCGTGATAACTCCCATGCGCGACCACCAACGCTATTTCCCCGTCAAGACTATCGGCGGAAGATTAATGCCGCTTTTCATCACGATTCGCAACGGCGGCAAAGATTATATCGACATCGTTCAACACGGCAACGAACGCGTTTTGAAAGCCAGACTTGAGGACGCGCAGTTTTTCTTCAACGAGGACAGGAGAAAATCTCTTGACGCTCACCGCGAAAAATTAAAGACCGTCGTTTTTCAAGAAGGGCTCGGCTCGGTTTATGAAAA
Source organism: uncultured Selenomonadales bacterium (assembly GCA_947165405.1). Lineage (GTDB taxonomy): Bacteria > Bacillota > Negativicutes > Selenomonadales > Selenomonadaceae > Quinella. The sequence continues at coordinate 22,628 of CAMVAG010000008.1, read as the reverse complement.
GAGCGAACGCCTCGTTAAGCTTGTCGAAAAAATTTCCTCAATGCTCGGCGTCGACGCTGCCAATTCGATTCGTGCGGCTGAACTTTGCAAAGCCGACCTCGTCACGGGCATGGTCACCGAATTCACGGAATTGCAAGGCGTCATGGGTCGCGAATATGCCAAACTTGACGGCGAGGACGCTGAAGTCTGCGCGGCGATTGACGAACACTACATGCCCAGATTTGCGGGCGACGCTCAACCGAAAACGACTGCCGGAAAAATTTTGAGCCTCGCCGATAAAATTGACAACATCGTCGCAACGTTCAGCAGAGGTTTGGTGCCGACAGGTTCGCAAGACCCGTTTGCTCTGCGCCGTCAAGCTTTGGGTATCGTCAATCTTTTGAGCGGTGCGCGTTGGTCGTTGTCGATTAGCGAAGTCGTCGAAGTCTCAATGGATTTGCTCAAGATTACCGATAAAGTCGGGCGCGAAAAAATTCAGGAGGAAGTCGCCGATTTCATGCGCCTGCGTGTCAAAAATGTTTTGAGCGGCTCGACGCGCTATGACGTTATCGACGCGGTGATTGACGACGTTGACGATATTTTTGCAGTCACGTTGAAGGCGGCGGCTCTCGAACAATTCCTCGCGACGCCCGACTCAACGAAAATAATTCAATCGTTCGTGCGCGTCGGCAACCTCGCAAAGAAAGCCGAATCTGCTGAACTCAACGCGGAACTCTTCACGCTCGACGCGGAAAAAGTTTTGCACGGAGCATTTGCGGCGATTAAAGTCGCGGCTGACGAACTTACAGACAAAAAAGATTTTCTCGGTGCACTCGACGTGTTGAAGAAACTTTCCACGCCGATTGATTCTTTCTTCGATTCGGTCATGGTCATGGACGAAAATTTAACCGTTCGCAAAAATCGGCTCGCATTGTTGAAGTCGATAGACGACCTGCTCGCAAAAATCGCTGACTTCGGAAAAATCGTCCAATAGGAGAAAATTTTTCATGGACGAGCAAAAAAAAATTGAGCCGCGTTCGTTTAACTTTTTGGAACTCGACGAAATGCGCGGTATCCTCACGAAACGAAGCTTGCGAAGGGAAAAACTCATCACGGAAATTCAGTGGTACCTCAAACTTCCCAAGCAACTTCACTACCTCGCGCCGCGCATTTTCAACTATTCCTTATACATCGACAAGCCGTATATACAAATGGAATTCTACGGCTATCGAACGTTGCACGAAATATTTTTACACGACGAATTATCCCGCTCGACTTGCGAAGAAATTTTCCGAAGGCTGCTTTTCATTGTGGAGGACATGCAGGCTTGCAAACTTCAATGCGATAAAAAAATTGCTCAAGCCGCCGTCAAGACCATGTGCGTCGATAAAACTTTGCAACGTTTGGACAAGCTCAAAGGGAACGACGACTTCAAAAATTTTTTCACGCAGAAAATTATCGTCAACGGCAAGTCTTATCCTTCGCTGAACGAAATAATTTCTTTGTTGCCCGATATGGTTGCCCGCCTGCTCTTTGAAAACGTTGAAGAATATTTTTCGGTTATTCACGGCGATTTGTGCCTCCCGAACATTTTGATTGAGGAGGAGCATAAATTTTTGCGGCTGATTGACCCTCGCGGAAAATTCGGAGACTTCGACATATACGGCGACCGACGTTACGACTTGGCGAAACTTCTTCATTCGCTGGAAGGCAATTACGATTTCATAATCGCCGACAAATTCAAGGCAAGTGTTCAAGATACGGCGATTGATTACGAGTTCGCGCTTGACTTCGCGGAGGTTAAAGAAATTTTTTTCAAAGTCTTCGAGGAACAATTAAAAGACTTGCCCGCGTTGAGGTTGATTGAAGCGACGCTGTTTTTGAGCATGATTCCGTTGCACGCCGATTCCTTGAGCCGACAGCAAGTCATGTTGGCGCGGGGCGTCGAGTTGTTTGAATCGGTATTGGAGGAGCCGAAATGAATATCGTGATAACTATGGCGGGGCTCGGCTTGCGTTTCCGTGAGGCGGGTTACACCGTGCCGAAATATCAAATCGAAGTTCGCGGCAAAACTCTTTTCGAGTGGTCGATGTCGAGCTTGGAAAATTTTTTCGGCGAACCGTTTATTTTTATCGTTCGCAAAGCTGACAACGCGACCGATTTTATCAAGAAGTCCTGCGCGAAATTGAGCATTGACGGAAAGATTATCGAGCTTGAGAAATTGACAAGCGGGCAGGCTGAAACGGCAATGTTCGCGGAAAAATTTTGGCTTGAAGACGAGCCGCTCTTGATTTACAACATCGACACCTACGTCGAGCCCGGACAACTCAAAGCGGAAGTTATTCGCGGCGAAGGTTTTATTCCTTGCTTCGAGGCGGCGGGCACTCATTGGAGTTTCGTTAAGCTTGACGGCGGCGGCAAGGCGATTGAAGTCCGCGAGAAGCAACGCATTTCAAATCATTGTTCAATCGGCGCGTATTATTTCAAGTCCGCGAAACTTTATGCCGACCTCTACAAAAATTTTTACGTCAACGATTCCGGGCGTGTCGAACAATACATTGCGCCGATTTACAATCTCTTAATCAAACGTGGCGCGGCAGTTTACATTCAAGACATCCCCTCCGAATTTGTTCACGTGCTCGGCACGCCCGCTGAAGTAAAAATTTTCGGAGGTATCATCGGCAATGTTTGACACGAATAAAATTCGGCGCATAACCAAACTTCTCAGGAAAATCCCGAACGAATTTGACAACGTTTATATCGTTCCGGAAGTTTTTACCGAAGAAGCAGCAGCACTTTTTCGGCGGTTGAAAATTCCGATTACAGCGATAATGCACGACACAACGCCTCGAAAAGAAACATGGGGCTTTCCCGTCGTAAAAACGGCGGAGGCGTCCGCAAACTTCAACGACCGCACGGCTTTAATCATTCTTGCCCAAAAATCCGTGCCGATTATCGAAACGACTTTTGATTTCGCGGTAAGAGGCAAGACATTGACTGTCCCCGCGTTTGTCATGACCTGTGAAGAAGCTGCAGCGATTTATGCCCGCGTGATGGTTCAAAGATTTATAGAAATGTATAAGGAGGACGACATCACTGAAGTAACAAAAAATCCTGCTGAACTTGCGCAAAGATTTGCTTGCGGCTTAACGGGAATGGTGCACCCGCACTTTCAAAATTTTAAATATATGTTTTGGGACAGTCGCGAACATTTTAAAACGACTTACGATTTCGACGACGCGGCGATTGTCATTCAAGGTCCGATTGCCTACGATAACAATTACACCGTCGAAACCTTCAAGCTCTATCGCTCAATTTATCCGAACGCACCGATTGTCGTTTCCACTTGGAAGGGCGAGGCAACCAATGATTTTCGCAAAGCGTGCAAAGAAAATGCAATCGTCCTTTTGGAAAACGAAATGCCTCAAGAGCGCGGAGCTTTCAACGTAAACCTGCAACTGACAAGTTCTTTGCAAGGCGTCAAGTTCATTCAAGAGCACACGTCGGCAAAATTCGTGCTCAAGACTCGAACAGACCAGCGCATTAACCGTTTCGATTTCCTGCTTCACTTCAAAAATCTGCTTGAGACTTTCCCGCCCAAAGATGACAAACTTCACAAGCGAATTATTTTCCTCAGCGATGTCAACTTAACGCAATTCCCTTTTTATTATCAAGATTATCTTTCCTTCGGGCACGTCGAGGATATTTCAAAACTTTACGGCATACCTCATCACCGCGAGCCCGGCGAAATGAGCTACCATTTCAGGAACACAAAACGTATGCGCAAATTTGTCGATAAAGTTCTCACGCACCGCAATTCCTTCGATTATGATTCGGCTTTCGCGAAAAATCCCGACGCTTGCAAACTTAAAAGATGGGCGCGCAAACTTTGCTTCCCCGAAATGTATATCTCAAAGACTTTTTACAAGCAGCATATCGCGCCGATTGACGAAAGCAAACTTCCCGAAACGAGTTGGAAATTCGCCGCAGAGTACCTCATATTGATTGACTTCGAAGCAATTCTTTTCGATTGGCCGAAATATGAACATTCGCGGTATAAAGCTTTTACCAATTCGGGAAGGCACAGCGCATTTTCGCGGTGGTTGGACATGTACAGAAATTTCAAGATTGATTGGGTTTGATTAAAAGCTTGCAGGAAGTTTTGACGCCGCGTCGAATTTGCCAATAAAAATAAGCGCGATAAATTCAAAAGGAAGAATGACTATGAACACAAATTTATTCCAAATCGGCGAGGATTCTCCGTTGAGCCGAATCAAAACTTATTTTGACGCTTTGCAAAATTCTGCGGACGAATATCTTTTCGTGATGGACGTGAGCACGGGGCAAGTTATGTTGTCCAAAAATTTCGTGCGCGATTTCAACTTCCCCGACAGCCTCGTCGAAGATTTTGCAACGCTCCTCACTCCGTTTATCTGGTACGACGACCGTGAAATTTTGGAATCGGCAATGAGTGAACTTGATTCGGCAACGCCCGGCGTCGAAATTTTTGGTGAGTTCCGCATGCTCAATCGCAACGGCGAATATGGCTGGGTTAATCTGCGCATGACGGCCGGTGCGGACGAATTCGGTCAGCCCGAACTTGTCGCCGGCGTGATTGCCCGCATGGATTTGAAATTGAAAGCCGATTACGTGACGGGGCTGCTCAATCGCAATGCTTTCTACGTCGACTTGATGAAAGAACTCAACAGCTCGCCCGACGCTCGCGGCGCAGTGGTTTTCGTCGGGCTCGATAACTTCCAACTCATCACCGAAACTTACGGCTACGAATTCGGCGACAACGCCTTGAAACAACTCGCGCAAGACATTACAAATATTTTGCCGCCGGACATTCGCCTCTACAAAATGGATAATGACATGTTCGCTTTCTACGTCTCGGACGTTTATCCCGAAGAGCTTGAAATTATTTTCTCAAGTATCCAGCTGTGCATGCGCGAAATTCGCAACATCGAAGATACGATTTTCTGCACGGCTTCGGGAGGCGCGGCGTTCTATCCCGACGACGCAGACGACGTTGTTAACGTGACACGCTATGCCGAAGTCGCGCTTGAGTTCGCCCGCCAAAAAGGCAAAGACCAAATCGCTTTCTTCAACAGCGAATATTACGAACGCTGGCGTTACGATATCGGAATGCAAAACCTCATGCAGAATTCGATTGCTCGCGGTTGCGAAGATTTCTTCCTTTGTTATCAACCTCAAGTCGACGCAAAAACCGGCAAGCTCGTCGGCGCGGAGGCTCTTCTTCGCTGGTACGACAAAGACGGTTCGGTTGTCGCGCCCATGCAATTTATCCCGCTGCTTGAGCGTTCCCGCATGATTATTCCCGTCGGGCACTGGATTATCGAAAACGCGGTCAAGACCGTCAAGAAGTGGGAAAAGTTTATGCCGAACTTTGAGATAAGCGTGAACATTTCCCTCTATCAGCTGGAAGAGCACATGTTCTATGATTTCGTCAAGGATTGTATCGACCGCTATCAAGTCAATCCGCGCAACTTGGTCTTTGAATTGACGGAGAGCAATAAGGTTTACGATTGGGATTTCGTCAATAAGCAGTTCCAAGCTTTCCACGAGTTGGGAATTAAAATCGCAATGGACGATTTCGGCATGGGCTATGCAAACCTCGCCTTCCTTAAAAATTTCAAATGCAACCAGATTAAAATTGACCGCTTCTTTGTCGAAGACCTTATCAACAGCGAATACGACCGCGAAATTATCAAGCACGTTATCATGATGTGCCACGCGGTCAGCATGGAAGTTGTTATAGAAGGCGTCGAGGACGAGCCCACTTATATTTTCCTGCGCGACGTTTGCGGCGCGGACATCATTCAAGGATTCTACTTCGGCTATCCCGAAACCGAAGATGTTTTTGTCAAGCGTTTTGAAAAGTAATAAGGAGTGGTTGCCATGAAGTTTAAAGGCTTAACGGCTCTCATTTGCGGCGCGATATTGTTGAGCTCGTCGTTGTGCTTTGCGACGGTCGACGGCGGAAAGATTGCGCTCGGAGGAATTTCGCCGGGCATGACTGAACAAGATTTGCTTAACGCTTTCGGTCAGCCCGTTTATCGTGACGGCGACGATTGGACTTATCAAAATTTCCAAGTCGAAGTCGAACGCGGCATTGTCGAAAAAATTTCCACACGCACGGAGGCAATCACAACACCCAACAGCGTCCGCGTCGGTTTGGCGGCAGATGTTTTAAATTCGACGTTCGGCTCGGCGGACAAAGTCGATTATGAAAGTGACGGCATCGAATACGAATATTACAGCAACGACCGCACGAAAAAGATTGAGTTCAAAGTTGTCAACGGCGTTATCGCGAAAATCACCTGCAAGATAAACGATTGAATCGATAAAATAAATTGAGGCGGTTAAGCCGCCGATTTTTTTTGCAAAGAAAAGGAGCCTGCCGTTTTCGACAAGCTCTTAAATTTTTTATTCGTGACCGAAATTTTCAATCGTCGCGGAAATAATTTCGTTGTCGAAGCCGCGAGCCGCCAAGAATTGCCAAGCTTTAGCCCTGTCAAATTTTTCGGCGCGGGAAAATTTTTTCGTCAGCAATTTTTCCGCCGCAAGTCGTTCGTGTTCGTCGCAGTCGTTCGGGATAAGTTCTTCGATAAAATTTTTGTCGAAGCCGCGCCGAATCAACTTCACGACGATTTGACGAACGCTCAATTTTCCTTCCGCGTAAAGATTTTCAAATTGGTGCCGGCAAGCCTCGTCGTCGTCCAGATAATTATGTTTCTTGAGCTTTTCAAGAGCCTCGTCGACTTCCGCCGCGTCATACTTCCGAAGCAACAACTTCTGCCGCAAAATCGTTGAGCTTTGTTCCTGATTCGCCAACAAGTCCGCCGCCTTTTGAAGCGCGGTCTTTTTTTTATTCATCAAAATTCTCCGCGTCTTCTTCTTCCTCAACCTCGTTTGTCGTGCCGATTGGCGCAATCGATTTCAACATTGCGTCGCGAATTTTATTTTCAATCTCCGCCGCCATTTCGGGATGTTCGCTCAAGAAAGCTTTGGCACTGTCTCTGCCGCGTCCGAGTCGTTCGCCGTTGTAGGAAATGTACGAGCCCGCCTTTGTGAGAATTTCAAAGAGAACGCCCATATCGATAATGCAACCTTCGCGCGAATAACCTTCGCCGTAAATCAAATCGAATTCGGCTGTGCGGAAAGGCGGGGCAACTTTATTTTTTGCAACTTTAATTTTTACACGGTTGCCGATAACTTCCGAGCCCTGCTTAATCGGCTCACCTCTGCGAACTTCCAAACGAACCGACGAATAAAATTTCAAAGCGCGACCGCCCGTCGTGATTTCGGGGCTGCCAAACAAGACGCCGACTTTTTCACGAACTTGGTTAATAAAAACGGCAATGGTATCCGTCCTGCCGATAACCGCCGTCAATTTGCGCATCGCCTTGCTCATCATTCGTGCGTGAAGTCCGACGTTTGCGTCGCCCATTTCGCCATCGATTTCGGCTTTGGGAACGAGCGCGGCAACCGAATCGATAACGACCATGTCAATCGCCGAGCTGCGAATCAAAGCTTCCGCAATGTCAAGCCCTTGTTCGCCGGTGTCGGGTTGTGAAAGAAGAAGATTGTCCACATCGACGCCGAGCCGCCCGGCATAGGCAGGGTCGAGGGCGTGTTCCGCGTCTATGAAAGCAGCCGTGCCTCCCTGCCGTTGCACTTCGGCTATCATGTGCAGACTGACCGTCGTTTTGCCGCCGGCTTCGGGTCCGTAGATTTCGGTTATCCTGCCGCGAGGAAGTCCGCCGATTCCCAACGCAACATCCAACGGCAAAATCCCTGTCGAGACAACTTGAACATCTCTGCGCGTCGTGTCGTCGCCCAAACGCATGATTGAGCCTTTGCCGAATTGCTTTTCGATTTTCTTCATTGCCTCTGCCAGTGCTTCTTGTTTATCCATGCTTGTGCTCCTTTTCAATTTCAGTGTCGGCAAAATTATATCAAAAAATCGGGCGCATGTAAAATTTCGGCGTGCGGCAAAAAAAACAAGCAGCTCGATTGATTGAACTGCCCGAAGAAATTTTGGAATCTGACTTTTCGTGCAAAGTTGATTAAATCTGTCGCAGGAGGTAAGAAATTTTTTCGTTCCATTCTTGCGCAATCTCTTTGTGAAAACGTTCAAGCTCCCGCTCGCAAAATTGTTTCGTGTACTTGCCCGCCTTCCAAGTCGCTCGTGCCACGTCACGATAAAAACGCGCAACGCTGTCGGGCTTGATGTAATAAGCGTAGGAATATTTTTTCTCTCTTGTGTCGTCGCCGAACCAATGACTGACCGTGACATATTCATAAGTTCTGTCGGTGCGGACACAAGTATAAAATTCGCTCGCGGGCTTGAGGTGTTCTTTGATTCTGCCCGCCAACCAATCGTTTGAATGATCTTGCCGCTCGTTAATATAATCGGTGTCGCGTGTGCGGAAGGTGAAAAAATCCGACGGCAAGGAAATTTTTTTGCCGGTATAACTTTCCGACTCGTTGACGAAAGAGCGCAAGTCTTTAATCAATCTTTGATGAACGCCGTATTTATAATTGCCGTTAGTTTCTGCGTAGCGGGCGACTTTGTTCAATCTGCGTTGCTCGTACATGACGATGACTTGTTGAGCCAAAGCTTCCGCCTGCGAATAAATTTCGTCACGGAAAGCAGCTTTGCCTGCAGACTCCGCCGAAGATGAAGAGCTGTAATCGTATTCGTATTCGCCCGACACGCTCAAAGAACCGGTTATCGCTTCGGCGTATTCGTCTTTGTCTTCGAGGCGGAAATCGTATTCATCTGCGGAAGGCGGCGTGAACGTCAAGGGTTTTTGCATTTTTTCTTTCAGCTCCGTGAGTTTTGCGGCGGCGTTTACAAATTCTTCCGTCAAAGTCAATGCGCTCGTCGGACAAAGCTCAACGATATTTCTGACCTTGCCGACTTCCGAATCCGCAATGATACCTTCGCCGACGACTTCGACTTTGCCCGAAGAATCTTCCTGCAAAATTTTGCACTCAAGGGCGCACATGCCGCAAGCGATGCATTCATTTCGATTAACTTTCAGCTTGTACATTTTCTCTCACCTCACGGCTTGCATTTTTTTGATATACTCGTTGCCCGCGAGCAAAGTCTTGTCAATTTGCCCGCTGATTTTTCCTTCCGAATCGAACAAAGGAGCTTTCAAAATATCGGAGACGGCTGCCGCGAAGTTGCAACAGTTCATGATGTCATCAATATCGGCGTCGCTGTAAATTTCCGCGTTGAAGCCGTTGCGTTCGATAAGTTTGCCGGTGTGTTGAATGCTTTTCAAAAGAAGCGCGTTCATTTGCGTCAACAACTTCAAAAGGTCGCAGGCTTTGTTGTCGATATTTTCAAGGGCAATGCGTGCGGTGTCGGTGTTGTGCGCGATAACCTCCGCCTCGTCGCTGCGCGTGTAGGCAATGTCCAATTTTATCTTTGCGTCCTTTTTAATCGCGCCGCTTATTCCGGTGAAAACCGCTCCGACAAAAGCTCCGCTCATGCCGCCGATAATAAGCCCGCCGATTCCTCCCGCAAGTCCTCCGTGTTCGGCGGAAAACAAAAGCGTCCCGACAATTTCTCTGTCAGACATCTGCACGCCCGAAACAGAAATCATTTGGTTCATAAGGTTTAAATCTTCGGGGCGCAACGCCAAAGAGCGAATCACTTCGGCGGGAAGTTTTTTGTTGAAATTAATCTGCACAACTTTTTCGTGCACGGCGACAAATTTTGGAAGAGTGCCGCTCATAATTCCTTTCTTGCGATTCGCCAACTTGAGCATGGTGCCTTCCGCTTTTTCATATTGGGAACGCAATTTCCTCGACGCCGCCTCAATCATTGTGAACGCCTCGTAATTTACATTGCGCGCCTCGTGTTCGTTTTTGTCGGCTTGCCAAAAATCGCTGATAACTTTCGCGCCAATGCCGCCGCCGATTAAAACGGGAATCATAAAATCACCTCACAAGTTCACAACAATTTTTCTGCGCCGAAAATCTCTGCGGAAGTCCTCGCGATTATCGAAGGCAACTTTCCCGCCGAAGTTCTGCAAAATTTTATCCAAGCCCGCCGCGATAACTTCAACGTCGTTTGAATAAGTGCCTTTGGAAATCAGCTCGAAGCCGCCTCGAATATTTTTGTCCCGGTGAAATTTTTCGTCGACAAAATATTTTTCCATCAAGCCTCGTTGACGATTCATTTCGTTCAAAGCGTCCGTCTTGATTTTTGAAACGATGTTGCGCCTGTCAGACGCCGCGTCAAGTCCCGCGTCCATAACATCCATCAGCGCAAAAATTTCGTTGCAAGCGTGCTCAATCGCCACGCCGGCAAAAAGACCTCCGGGAAAATTTGCCGCCAAAGATTTCAAAACGAGGACGGTGCAACGGCGCGTCACGAGCTTGATAAATTGTTCGTCGGAAATTTTTCCTTCCGCCCAATCAAATGCCAAGTCCTTTACAATGTCTCCGAAAGCCACCGCGTTGAGCACGGGGTTGTTTGAGCCGGCAACGTTGCGAACGATTTTTTGCGAAGCTTGCCCCGTGATTTCTTTGCCGATACGTTGAGCCTCTGCCACGACAACTTTTTTGCCGCGTTCAATGACGATTGTCTTGACGACTCCGCTTGACTTATCTGCCAAAGCGCGGCTTGCCTCGTCAAAATTTTTTTCGCCTTTCGCCACGTCAAGCAGTGTTGCCGTCGTCGAAGTTATAAGCTTAACCGTTGCCTCGTTCAAATTTTTTGCGTTTTCGCTTTTGATTTTGTCTGTGGAAATTCTAAGCTGACGTTCGACCTCGCGGGCGAAGGGCGGCGGCAATTTTTCTTCCGCGATTTCGTAGGAAACTTTATAACCGCGCTCAAGTGCCGCGTCGCTGAATTTGACAAGCTCTCGGCTGACGGGCTCGGTAATTTTTTCTTCGTAAGCCATCGCGCTTCAACCTTTGCTGACTTTTATTTTGCCTTTGCCGTATTCGACGACGTAGCGTTTACCGCAGTGAGGGCAGTTCGCGCTCTTTGAAATTGCCATATCAATCACTCCTTAGCTTTGCCTGAAAAAATTTTATCTGCCTTTTCAAATTGCTCAAGCATTTTGTCCATGTCGTCGTTGAGCTTTTTTATTTCCTCAAAAGTTTCTTTCATGTCAATCCAAAAATTTTTCAAGTCCGATTTATATACGCCGTCGATGTCGGTAAGCAAAGCCAATTCGACGTCCAAAACACGAGAAATTCTTATCAGCATGGGCAACGAAATTATTTTATTCGGAGCAGCGTTTTCGATTTGCGACAGATAATTTTTATTTATGCTCAGCTTATCGGCGAGTTCGGCTTGTGTCATATTCCTAAGCTTGCGAAATCCGGCTATGCGCATTCCGATACAGCGCATTTCAGCTTGAAAATCTTCCTTCATTTATCTTCCTCCCGAAATACTGCGGCTGAACAATTTCCTTATAAAATATTCTATCAAAAATTCCTGCATTGTCGATTAACTGAAAGTTGAACTTCCACAGCTTATAGATATATTTGACACATACACAAAAAAAAAGCCGAGCGTTTTGCCCGACGGTTAAAATTTTTTTACATGTAGTCAACGGAGCTTTTATGTCTGTCTTGTTTCATGAAGCCGAGTTTCTTCGCAACGTATTCGGTGATAAAGAAGAGCACGGGGATAACAAAGACGCCGAGCATCGTGGCAAACAACATTCCGCCGACGACAGCCACGCCCATGCCGTTGCGAGCCGCCGAGCCCGCACCGGACGCCATTGCCAACGGCAAGCACCCGATTATAAATGCAAAGCTTGTCATCAAAATCGGTCGAAGTCGCAAGCCCGCTGCCTCCTTTGCCGCCTTGATAACATCCATGCCTCTGTCGACGCGAACTTTTGCAAATTCGACAATCAGTATTGCGTTCTTTGCTGCAAGACCGATTATCATGATTATTCCGATTTGCATATAGACGCTGTCTTGAAGTCCCGCGTTTGCTTGACCGTTATGCATCATCGCCGAGATGTGAGACAAGAAATATTCGGAGACAACCGCGCCGAAAAGTCCCGTAGGCACGCTCAAGAGCACCGCGAACGGCACCGACCAACTTTCATAGAGCGCGGCGAGCATCAAGAAGACGAAGACCAACGCCAAAGCCAAAACTTGTCCGGTTGAACTTGCCGCTTTCTTTTCTTCGCGAGACTGCCCCGACCATTCGATGTTGAAGCCGACGCCCGCCTCTTCTCTGACGATTTCCTCAATTGCATTCATTGCTTGACCGGAAGAATATCCTGCGCCTGCGTTGCCTTGAATCGTGACGGCGCGGGCGGCGTTGAATCTTGAAATTTGAGTGGGGCCTGTGGAATATTTCGGCGTAATCAAAGTTGCCAGCGGAACCATTTGATCGTCCGAGCCTTTAACGAAAACGAATCTTGCGCAATCGGCCTCACTGCGATAGAGCACGTCCGATTGAAGCATAACTTTATACGTCCTGCCGAATTTGTTGAAGTCGTTGACTTGCATGCCGCCGAAGTTGACTTGCAGAGCCGTGAACACGTCCGAAAGATTCACGCCCAAGAGTTTGACTTTTTCGCGGTCGATTTCATATTCGACGGTCGGCGAGGCAATGTTAAAAGTTGTGCGGACGCCTTGCATTTCGGGTCGCTGATTGGCTTTGGCGACGATTCTTTTTGTCAAGTCGTCGAGTTCAACGTCCGTGTGCCCTGCCATGTCTTGCAACTGCATTGACCAGCCGCCGACGTTACCCAAGCCGGGCAGAGCGGGCGGGTTGAAGGCGATAACCTGCGCTTCAGGAACAGTCATTGCTCCGAGCCTGAACATTGTCCCGATACAAGCATTAATCGACGCATCTTCTCCGCGTTTGCTCCATTCTTCCAAGCAGCAAACGATAATGCCTGCGCTGGGTTTCGCGCCGAAGGAAAGAATATCAAAGCCGGTAATCATCATGCAGTTTTTCAAGCCGGGCATTTCCTTCATGACCGCGCCGCCGAGCTTGTCAATCGTTTCAACAGTGTGATTCATTGAAGTTCCTTCGGGCAAGCTTATCGACGTGAAGAAGTAACCTTGATCCTCTTCGGGCACGAAAGTAGACGGGAGCCGCTGATAAATCATCCAAGTCACGCCGCCGACAATCAGCAGGAAAATTATCGCGAGCTTCGAGACTTTGATAAATGATCCGACAATTCCGACGTAAGAATTTTTCGTGCGGTCAAACCAGTTGTTAAAGCCGTTAAAAAATTTGTCGAGGATGCCTTGCTTTTTATTCGGGTCTTTGGGTTTGAGAATCATGGCGCAGAGCGCGGGAGTCAAAGTCAATGCGACGAATGCCGACAACGCCATTGAAATTGCAATCGTCAACGCGAACTGCCGATACAAAACGCCCATCATGCCGCCGAGAAATGCTACGGGCACGAACACCGCCGCCAAGACAAACGCAATCGCCACGACAGGGCCTTGAACTTCATCCATTGCGCGTTCGGTCGCGTCAACGGGAGTCAAGCCGCTTTCCATGTGGTGTTCGACGTTTTCGATAACAACAATCGCGTCGTCGACGACCAAGCCGATTGCCAAAACCATTGCGAAAAGTGTCAGCGTGTTAATCGAGAAGTCGAGGATTATGAACGCCGCGAACGTTCCGATTAATGACACGGGCACTGCCAGCAGCGGAATTAACGTTGCACGCCAACTTTGCAGGAAAACAAAAATGACGAACACGACGAGGAGCAAAGCCTCAACGAACGTGTGCGCAACTTCCTCAATCGAGGCGCGGATATAATCTGTGCTGTCGAAAATTTCGCTTATAAAAAGATTGGGCGGCAAGTTCGGTCTTTGCCGTTCGATAATATCCTGAACATTGCGCACGGTCGTCATTGCGTTTGCATCGCTTGTGAGCTGAATGCCGAAGCCGACCGCAGGATAGCCGTTGTATTTTGCAACAATATTGTTTTGGCGTTGTCCCGATTCGATTCGCGCAACGTCTTTCATGTAAACAAAAGTTCCGTCACTGCGGCTCTTGAGGATGATGTTGCCGAACTCTTCCATTTCTGAAAGACGCCCTTGAACTTTGCCGGTGTATTGTTTTTCTTGACCTTGAGCGAGCGGCATTGAACCGATTGTGCCGGCTGCCGCTTGGAGGTTTTGTTCGTTGATAGCGGCTGAAACTTCCGCGACAGTCAAATTATATTCGGCGAGCTTGTCGGGATTGAGCCAAATGCGCATTGAATAATCGGAGCCGAAGATTTGAATGTCACCGACGCCGTCGACGCGCTTAATCTCGTCTATCAAATAAATATCGGCGTAGTTTTTCATAAAGGCGCGGTCGTATTCACCGGTGGGCGAATACATTGACAGGAACAGAGCCATTTCGTTTGAAGCCTTGCGAGTCGTGACGCCTTGCCTTTGAACATCGGTGGGCAAGCTTGCGTTTGCTATTGCGACGTTGTTTTGAACTTTGACGGAGTCCATATCGCCGTCGGTGCCGACTTCAAAGACAACCTGCAAGCTGTAGCGTCCCGTGTCGTCGCTGTTGGAGCTCATGTAGTCCATACCGTCGGTGCCGTTGACTTGCTGCTCAATGACCTGCGCGATTGTCTCATTGACGACGGAGGCATTTGCGCCCGTGTAAGTTGTGCTGACGGAAATTGTCGGCGGAGAAATTTGAGGATATTGCGCGATAGGAAGTTGAATTGCCGCGAGGATACCGATAAGCGTAATTATCAAGGCAATGACTATCGCGAATATCGGTCGGTGGATAAAGAATTTTGCCAAGTTGCCGCCCTCCTTTTTAGGTAATAAATTTTATGTCAACCGAAATAAATTTTCTCGTCCAAAAGATTTTCTGTGCGCGCCAGAACTGCACTTGCTGCAACGTCACCCGTCACGTTTAAGCAAGTCACAACTCTTTCGCAAACGGTACCGATACAAAACAACAGCCCCGCAATATCCGCAGGCACGCCGAACGTCGCGGTAATGGTCAAAATACAAATGACAGCTGCATTGGGCACGGCGGGCGCACCAACCGAAAGCGATACGGTCATTGCGCAAATAATTATAATCGCGTGCATGTCGACTTCGACGCCATACATTTTAAGAAACATAATCGCGGCAGTCGGCAAATAAATGCCGCAACCGTCCATGTTGATGGTCGTGCCGATGGGAATGGAAAACGACGCTATCTTCGGCGAGACGCCCAGCTTGTCTGTGCACAGTTTCATTGTAAGCGGCATGGTGACTGCACTGCTACTCGTCGCGAAGGGTACCGGCCACAGCGCGGGAATTTTTTTCAGGAACGGCAACGGCGAAATTTTTCCGATAAAGTTAACCAGCAGGGCATAGACGCCGAACATCGCTGCGCAACCGATTAACTGCCCGACTATCAGCTTGCCCATCATCAGCACAGTGTCAACGCCCATTTCGACGACCAAAGTTATCATTGCGAAGAAGACAATCGGCGGCACGAATTGAATTATCACGCCGACGACTTTCATGAAAAATTCGTTGCAGTTGCTCACGACCTCTTGAAGGAGCCGAACTTTGTCGCCGAGCGCGTTCAAGCACGAGCCGAACAGCACGGCAAGGAAAATAATCTGCAACATGTTGCCTTCCGCAATGGGGCTGACCAAGTTTTTTGGGATGATGCCGACGATAAATTGAATCAAGGAAAATTCGTAGCTTTTGACTTCGCCGCCGCTTGAAGTTATCGTCCCGATTTGCGGAACGTCACCGCTGAACAGAATCATTGCGATTAGCAACCCGACGACCGAGGCAACAGCCGACGTGGCAAGGTAAAGCCCTATTAACTTCGAGCCGACTTTGCCGACGCTCGCGCTTGTGCCCATGCCGGTTATTCCGCTGATAACGCTGAAGAAAATCACGGGCGCGATAACCATTTTTAAGGCGTTCATGAACATCGTTTGAATCGGTTCGATTGCGTTATCGTTGACAAGCGCGATTGCTTCGGGCGAAAGAAATTCTTTCATCACGACGCCGCAGACGACACCGCAGACGATACTCGCCACCGTCAAGCGCAACTGCCTGTTACTTTCGCCGCGCACGTCTATCGTCACGACGTTGCAATTTTGCTTGTGCGACCAGTTCAGCTTTTGACGATTCGCCTTGAGAATCATCATGCGGAAATAATCTTCGTCTTCGCCGTCCTCGCTCCAGTCCGAAACTTCGATTAGCGGGTTGTACGGTGCGCCCTCTGCCGTCATTTGAATTTGAACTTTGCCGAAAAAATTTTTGATTGGCTGAACTTTCACCTGCGCGGCGTGTCCGTATTTAATCATGCGCCAAAAAAGTTCTTCGACCAAGAGCTCCGCCCGCAAAATATCTTTCTGCTCGATTTTTAATTGCGCCAGTTGCGATTCAAGTCGGTCGTGCATTCCGGAAAAATTTTCCGCGTTTAAGTAAAAGCTTTCCATTACCCTAACCACCAATCACTAAAATCATTTGCCGCGCAGATTGTCGGGGGCGTTCGGATTTTTGTTGGGCGCGTCAAGCCCGGCGTCTGCGTTGTAAGTGCTTACGACATTTGCAAGCGTGAAGCCCATTTCGCCCGGCGTGACGGTCTTAACGTCAAGATCGACACCTTCGCGCAGATTCGTCAAGCCCTCGACGACAACGGTATCATTCGTGGTGATTCCGCTGTTGACGATGAAATAGCTGCCGACTTGTTCTCCGAGTTCGATTGTTCGCGCCTCCGATTTATTTTCTTTGCCGACGACCATGACGAACGACTTGCCCAAAAGTTGTTGGACGGCTCGTTGCGGAACTAAAATTGCATTGGGAACGACTTCGCCGGTGAGCTTGACGCGAGCAAACATGCCGGGCATCAAAAGTCCGCTGGGATTCGGGAAAAGTGCTTTCATGATAAGTGAGCCGGTGCTGTTGGCAAGTTCGCGGTCAACTTCAACGATACTGCCCTCGAAAGGATATTCTTTGCCGTCTGCAAGCGTTATCGTCACGCTAATCGGATTGTGGTCGGATTGCATTGTCTGCACCGTCATGAACTTGAGGTAATCCGCCTCGCTGATTGAAAACTGTACAAAAATCGGGTCGGGCGAACCGAGCGTCACCAAAGTTGTTTGCCCTGCCGAAACGAAAGTCCCGACTGCCACATCGTCGACGCCGACTTGTCCGTTCATCGGCGAATAAATTTTCGTGTCGTCCAAATTTTCTTGCGCCGTCCTCAAAGCAGCTTGACAAGCGTAAATTGCCGCCTCGTTCGCCGCGCAGGTTGCCTCGTCCGCACGAACTTTTGCCGCTTGAGTTGCAACGACTTGTTCGGGGATTGCCGCCTCTTCGAAGAGCTGTTGGTCGCGGCGGAGGTCTGTCAAGGAGTTGTTGTAAGTTGCTATCGACTGTTGAAGAACTGCCTCTGCTTGAGCAAGATCCGCCTGCGCCCGAAGTACTGCGGAATTGTATTGGCGCGAATCGATTCGATACAAGAGCTGACCTGCCTCGACGTATTGCCCGCCAACGATATATTTTTCGACGATGTTGCCCGATACCTTTGATTGAATTTTTACTTCGTCCGTGCCGACCAAATGCCCCGCGTATTCGCTGGCAAGAGGCGTGTTGCGCTGAATGACTTTCATTGCTTTGACTTGCGCCTTCTGAACTTGCGCCTGTTGCTGTTTATCGCCGCCGCACCCGCCGAACACTATCGAAGACGCGGCTAAAGCTGCCGCAAGTGTTATCAATTTGGCTTTCGATAAAACCACTTCGACCCCTCCCGAAAAAACAATTCGTAATTCGTAATGCGTAATGCGCAATGGTTTTTGATTTTTTCATTACGCATTTCGCATTACGCATTTCGCATTGAATTTTAAGGTTTGGGCGGCGAAATGTCAATTTGAACTTGAAAGGACAATGCGTTATAATGCAGCGGGAGGTTGAGGCTTTTGAAGAAAATTTTTAATTTGCGCGGCGGTCGCAAGCTCGAAGTCGGCAGCAAAACTTTAATCGCAGGTATTTTGAATTTCACGCCCGATTCCTTTTCCGACGGAGGAAAATTTTTTAATCCCTATTCGGCGACGGTTCACGCGGTGCATTTAATCGAACACGGCGCAGATATGATTGATGTCGGTGCCGAATCGACGCGACCGGGTGCAACGCCGCTTGAGGCGGAAGAAGAACTTGCACGCCTTGAAAAAATTTTGCCCGCGATAATAAATCTCGGTGCGCCCGTTTCAATCGACACTTACAAGCCGGAAGTCGCGGAGCGTGCGCTCGAACTCGGCGCGGACATGATTAACGACGTTCGCGGCTTGGAAGATTCGCGCATGATTGACGTGGCGAAAAAATTCAATGCGCCCGTCATTGCCATGCACAATGAAAAATGTTTGGAGGATGACATTATCGGCGACGTGAAAAAATTTTTCCGACTGACTTTGGCAAAATGCGAGGCTCACGGCTTCGACACGACGCAATTAATTTTAGACCCGGGCATCGGTTTTTGTAAGACGTTGACGGACGATTTGACAATCTTGCGCCGCCTCGATGAGCTGAAAAATTTGGACGGCAAAGAAATTACTTTGATGATTGGTGTAAGCCGCAAAAGTTTTATCGGAAAGATGACGGGACTTAAAATCGGCGAACGCGACGAGGCAACGGGAGCCCTTTGCGTCCACGCGATTGCTCAAGGCGTCGATATTGTCCGCGCCCACAATGTCAAAATGATTTCCCGCATGTGCCTCGCGACGGATAAATTGCTTAAGGGGATTTGATTTTATGGCAGACAAAATTATTTTGAAAGGGCTTGAAATTAAAGGGCGGCACGGCTGTTCGGAAGAGGAACGCAAACACCCGCAACGGTTTATCATTGACGCCGAACTTTATCTCGACTTGTTGCACGCCGCCAAGACCGATGACCTCGGCGACACGATTGACTACGTTTCCGTTCTCGACGACATAAAAAAAATCGTCGGCGGAACTCCCCGCAATTTGATTGAGACCGTTGCCAATGACATTTGCGAAATTTTGTTGCGGAAATATTTTTTGATTGACGGTTTGAAAATCACAATTCACAAACCCGAACCGCCCGTCAAAGAAAAATTCGGAGGCGCGGCCGTCGAAATGACTCGCTTCCGTGCAAGATGATTTATTATCTCGGATTGGGCGCGAATCTCGGCGAACGTGAACGGACTTTGCGGCGGGCGATTGAACGCATAAAAAAAATTCCCGCCGTGAAATTGTTGCGGGTGTCTTCGTTTTACGAATCGGAGCCTTGGGGCGTCGAAGGTCAACCGAATTACATCAACGCCGCGATAAAAATTTTCACGACGCTTGAGCCGCTTGCCCTGCTCGACGAATTGCAGCGGATTGAACTTGAGCTTGGAAGAATTCGCCGCGAACATTGGGGAGCACGAACGATTGACATTGATATTTTATTCGGCGCGGAAATTTTTTGTGAACGCCTGACCGTGCCGCATAAATTTTTATTTGAGCGTGACTTTGCGCTGATACCGCTGGCAGAAATTTTCCCCGCGCTTGAGTTCAAACTTCACGGCGATAAAGTTTTTCGCGTAAGCGGTTCGCCGGCGGATTTTAAATTTAAACTCGTCGCTTGCGTCGATAAAAATTTCGGGCTGGGTTGCAACGGCGAATTACTCTTCCGCATTCCCGAAGACTTGAAAAATTTTCGACGCCTCACGCTCAAGCACACGATAATTTTCGGGCGGCGAACGCTTGAAACTTTCCCGAATCGAAAGCCGCTTGACGAACGCCGAAATATAATTTTGAGTCGGTCGTTGAAAAATTTTTCGGGTGCGGAAGTCGTCGGCAGTGTCGAGGAACTTTTCAACGTGCTTGACGCGGCGGAAGAAAATTTCGTTATCGGCGGCGCGGAAATTTTTGCTGAACTCATTCCGTATGCAACGGAAATTTTTTTGACGGTCGTCGACGCCGAAGCTCAAGCCGATGTTTTCTTCCCGAAGCCGGACGAATTTAATTTGCGCGGCGTGAAAAAATTTGACGGTTTCGAATTTAGGAGATATGCGCGATGAGAAAAATTTTTAAGAACGATTGGGCTCAATTCTTGAATGATGAAATTCAGAAGCCGTATTATCTGGAGCTGCGCCAATTTTTAATCAAGGAATACAGCACGCGAAAAATTTATCCCGGCATGTACGACATTTTCAACGCGCTGCACTTCACGAGCTACGCCGATACAAAAGTTGTGATTCTGGGACAAGACCCGTATCACGAGCCGGGGCAGGCGCACGGCTTGAGCTTTTCTGTTTTGCCCGATGTCATGCCGCCGCCGTCGCTGTTTAATATTTTTAATGAGCTGCGCGACGACCTCGATTGTTACATTCCGAACAACGGTTTTCTCAAGCCTTGGGCAGACCAAGGTGTCTTGCTTTTGAACACGGTCTTAACGGTCAGGGCGCACGAGGCAAATTCGCACCGCGGGCACGGCTGGGAAATTTTCACCGACCGAATCATAAAAATCCTAAACGACCACGAACGCCCGCTTGCTTTTATCTTGTGGGGCACTCCCGCGCGGAACAAAAAAAATATGATAACGAATCCGCGCCACCTTATCATTGAATCGCCGCACCCGAGTCCGTTATCTGCAAGGAGAGGTTTTTTCGGGAGCCGTCCGTTTTCTCGCGTCAACAAATTCCTCGAATCAATCGGCGAAAAGCCAATCGATTGGCAAATCCCGGACATTTAGGGATTGTTGGTAAATTAAACCGGCAACTTCGATTGAGCATTTCAATGACTCTTTATTTATTAAATCTACTTTTCTTTTGCTGCGCCCAAAAGAAAAGTAGCAAAAGAAAAGGGCGTTCAACCGGCTGTAAAAACATCCATGTTTTTAACGCCGGCGGCGCACGTCCCTGTGCGCCGGGTCTTCACTGACCGCGACTTTTAAATTTACCAACACGCTCTGGAAAGGAGTTGCTCATGGATAAAAAAATTGTTTCAAGAATTCTTTTGGCACTTATGATTGTCACGAACATTTATCTGCTTTATCGCGTCAACTCAAACACGATGTCGATTGCCGCTTACGATGCGGGAATTAATCAGCGCACGGGCGTCGGTCGGCTTGAAAGTTTTTGGACAAAATATATCGGCGGCTCGAAAGGTTCCGGCACTTACGAAGACAGGGCACGCGCCGAATCCGACAGCCAAAACATGACCTATGTGCTTATCGTTTTGGATGTCGTTTTTATCGGCGCAATTTATCTTCTCAACAAAAAAACCAAACCCAAGCCCGCGCCCGTCGAAGATGATTCTTGGCGAAGAGTCCCGCGCAGAGGTCGGCGCAGATAAATCATGATTACCATATCGGAGATTAAAAATTTAGGGCTGATTAGAAGCAAAGATAACTTGGAAAAATTGCTCGGTCTCTATGAAGTTATCGCTGACGTGGAATTGAAACGGGAGATTGTCTCTTCGATTGGCAGACAAACCGACGACAAAATTATTTTCGACTTCATAAGCGGCAACGTCTATAACTGCGGCTTTATGGATGTCGTTTATCAAATGTATCGAACTTGCCTCTACAAGGGCAGGACGAGCGCGGCCTTTGAAACTTTGGGCAAAGAAATTCGGGCGCATTTCAAAAACGAAGTCCTCGACAAAATGCACGAATACTTTTCTTACAAACGGTCGCATGTCGGAAAGAGGAGGCAAGTTATAAAATATTGCGAGCCGATTTTGTTGAGAGGCAACAACGTCGAAACGCTCAAGAAAATCGCCGAAAATTCCGTTCAGCTGATATTTACCTCGCCGCCATACTACAACGCAAAAATTTATTCGAACTATCATTCTTATCAAGATTACTTGGAGGACATGGCGCAATCGCTCAAGGCTTGTCACAGAGTTTTGGAAGACGGGCGATTTATAATCGTCAACGTGTCGCCTGTCATATCCAAAAGACCCGGTCGAGAATTTGAAAGCACACGCTATCCGATTCATTTTGATTTTCACAGTCTGTTGATTCGAACGGGATTTTATTTTGTCGATGAGATTCAGTGGATAAAGCCGGAGTCTTCCGTCAAAAACAGGAATGGCGGCTATCAGCAAACGCACATGCCTTTGAGTTACAAGCCCAACTGTATCAACGAAAGCATTTTGGTTTACAGGAAGTCCGCGCCGTTTTTGTTGGATAAAAATATCGCAGGGTACGATAAATCTTTTGCCAACGATGAAAAATTCGAGTCGTCAAATTGCTGGTACATTGCGCCCGCCTCGAATAAAAATCATCCCGCTGTTTTCCCGAAAGAATTGTGCAGGCGTATTTTAAAATATTATTCGTTTCGCGGCGATGTTGTCTTGGATCCTTTTGCAGGTTCGGGGACATTCGGTGAGGTCGCCATTGAAATGGAGCGGATACCTGTTTTGTGTGAGCAGAACGAAACTTACTGCGATTTGATAAACGAGGGCAAAAGATATGTTCAGCTTTGAATCGGAAGTCATTGATGCCACAGTAAAAAAATTAATTAACGGCTTGGATTATCGTCAGGAAATTGTAAACGAAATAAACGTTCGCTTTTTGGATTTTACTTTATCTTTCTTCAGAGAAATTGTCGAGG
This sequence comes from uncultured Selenomonadales bacterium, assembly GCA_947165405.1. GTDB lineage: Bacteria > Bacillota > Negativicutes > Selenomonadales > Selenomonadaceae > Quinella. The sequence continues at coordinate 78 of CAMVAG010000008.1, read as the reverse complement.
CCAAACTCAATGATGAGCCGATAACGGCAAAGAGGATATCGCTGTTTATTCGGGAATAAATTTGAAAACCGTCACGAA
>CAMVAG010000007.1 GCA_947165405.1 uncultured Selenomonadales bacterium | reverse complement strand
TGCCACTTCGATTAATTTTTTCTTCAGCCCAAACACCTCCTTAACACAAAAAAATTTTGCGACAGCCGATAAGCTGCCGCGTGGATTTTATCAAACATAAATATTTTTCTCAAGAACTATTTCGCCTTGACGCTTGAGCGCGGAAATTTTGTAGTTGACGCTGACGGCATTGAAGTCGGGCGGACGAGTGAACGGCGTCTTGAGATAAAAGACATGAGCCGAATTTCCTTCGACCGTGACGATAGCGAGGATAAAATTTTCGGGCAAGTTCAGCGCGGTTAAGATTTCATTTTTGGTGACGGTCACCTCATCGGCGGAAGAGTTTCTGCCTTTGACTTCAATAAATCGTAACCGACCGTCGGATTCGGCAGATTCAATGTCGTAGCCGCATTTTAAATCGCTTACGTCGTTGGGCAAGTTGCCGAGTTCGCGCTCAATTTGTATGACGGCTTCCATTGCAATTTTTTCGACACGCGAGCGAGCTTGGGCATCGGCGGAAAAATTTTCTTTGGCAAACGAATCAAAAAAACTTCTCGGAACAATCAATGCGCCGCCGATTGCGACGGGTGCCGCCACAGAAATTTTTCTTTGCAGAGCGATTTCCTCAAGCCGCCGATTCAAACGGTTTACAAAATCATCGGCGCGTTGCGTTGCACGTTCGGAATTAATTTTATCTTTGTCGCGAAGTTCCCGCGCCTGATCGTCCCAATAATTTATTTCACTGATAAGCCGTTCTTTTATCGCCTGCTCCAATTTGTCGAGATAAATTTTTTTATCGGCAGTGACCTCGCGCAAGTGTGACGGTATGAGATTTTTTATCGCGTAACTGACGGCGATATTTTCAATGTCACCTTTGAGCCAATCTGCATTTCGAACAGCCGATAAAATTTTTTCGCGTTCGGATTCTTTCGGCGAGGTGTAATCGAGATAAGGAGCATAATTTACGAGGACGGCTTGCCCGCTTTCCGAAATTTCCACGAAGTGCAATCGCTTGGCAATGGTTTCGCGCCGCCCGTCTTGAAATTTGACTTCAACAAAAAAAAGCAGCCGAAAATTTTTTCCGCTGTCGTTGTCGTCGATAAAAACAGTTCCCTGCTTCAAGGTGTCGCCGAATTTTTCCAAAGTCAAAGCACTCACCGAATCCAAAAGCGGATTCGTCGGAGCCAATAAAATCGCAGAGTCTATGCCTTTGATATGACAATTCTCTTTGGCAAAACAAATGCGTTCGTAACTTTCGGCAATCGGTTCCGCGAAACGACCTTTCAAAGCTTTGTTGCGAACGGCGGCAGGCACGCGGGTAATTTCGTAACGACCACTGCCGCGCCAATAAATTTGCCCGCCCAATTTTTTAAAAGCAGTCACGAAAAAATTTTCGACGAAATGCGGCTGAAGTCTGTGCAATGCGCCGCGTTTCATGTTCTGACTTATGCCGATAACTTCGCCGAAGCCGAGAGCATCCTCCGTCAAGGCGCGTTCGTTTAAAAGTTCGCGAATCTTGCCGGCGTCAAAACTTTTATCGACAATATTATCCAAACGCCGAATAATTTTCGAGTCGCTACCGTAGCGAATCGCTTCAATCAGCAAATCGCGCAAAGGTTTGTTGTCAAAAGAAATTTTGCCGAGAATATCAAAAACTTTTCCGCCAAGTGCCGCGCGTTCCTCCTCAATTTTTTTCAAGAGCTTGAGGAAAACTTGACCTTCGCGAGTGTCGTTGGCGACCAGATTCCACAAATGACAAACTTCTTTCTGCCCGATTCTGTGAATTCGCCCGAATCGCTGTTCAAGCCGATTGGGATTCCACGGCAAATCGTAGTTAATCATGATGTGAGCATTTTGCAAATTGATACCTTCGCCGGCTGCGTCAGTCGCGATAAGTACCGAAAGATTTTTATCCCGCTTGAATCGTTCCTCGACAGCGCGCCGCTCTTTGCGATTTAAGCCGCCGTGAATGGTTGCAACCATTTCCGCACGACCGAACAACGACGAAATTTTTTGCTGCAAATAATTCAGCGTGTCACGGTGTTCAGTGAAGATAATCAGCTTTTCAAGTCCGCCGTCGGGTTTTGAAATTTTTTTGTTGTCTTGAAGCAAGCGAGATAATTCGAACCATTTTTTATCCTCGCCGCTTTTACGAACTTTATCTGCCATAGAGGTAAGCTGTTCGATAGTTTGAATCTCATTACGAAGTTCACGGAGGGTTTGCGAGGCAGTTGCGCGGTCGGCAAGCTCGTCCTCCTTACGTTCAATTTCCTCATTCGGAAAATCCTCGTACTCATCCCAATCCTCAACGTCAAAGGTGTCCTCGTCCGCAAGCTTTTTCTCCTGCAAAATTTTTTTAAGGCGTTGCGTTCGGCGTTTTAAGGATTCGTAAATTGCTTTCGGCGAGGAGGCAAGCCGCCTTTGCAAAATGGTCATGGCGAACCCGACCGAATTTTTTTTATCGCCGGTCAATCGCTCTGCCCGATTAAAACCATCCGAAACATAATCGGTCACGCGCTGATAAAGTTCGGCTTCCTGCGGCGACAAAGAGTAGTTGACGGTATAAGCGATTCGTTCGGGGAACAACGGCTTGCCCTCGAAAGTGAGCAAATCTTCCTTGACAAGCCGCCGCATTATGTCAGAAACATCGACGTGACTTTTGAGCCGCTTTGCTCCTTCAAATCGGTCGGGATCAATCAGCGACATGAACAAATGAAAATCTTCTTCCTTGCCATTGTGCGGCGTTGCCGTCAAAAGCAAAAAATGCCGCGTAATTTTTCCGAGTAATTTTCCCAGCTGAAAACGCTTTGTGTATTTGATTTCATTGCCCCAAACCGTGGCGGACATTTTATGCGCCTCGTCACAGACAATCAAATCCCAATCGACACCGCGCAACTTGCCTTGCAAGTCATTGTTGCGAGCCAACTTATCGATACTGACAATGCAACGATTCATGTCGAAGAAATCATTTTCGTTTGCAAAAATCTTGAAGTTCAAATGAAATTTCCGACGCAGTTCATCTTGCCATTGTTCAACGAGAGCTCCGGGACAAACAATCAAGCAACGCCGCACGTCCTCACGAACAATCAATTCCTTAATCAATAAGCCCGTCATAATCGTTTTGCCTGCGCCGGGGTCGTCAGCGAGGACAAAGCGCAAAGGTTGCATGTTAAGCATTTTTTCATATACGCCGGAAATTTGATGCGGCAAGGGTTCTATCAGCGAAGAATAAACCGCCAAATAAGGTTCGAAAAGATAAGGCACGCTTATCCTGTAAGCTTCCGACGCCAATCTGAAAGTATCTGCATCTGCTTGAAAATTCCATGTGGTTGCGACTTCCGTTAAATTCAGGTCAGCCATTTGTTCGGAATAAATCATTTGGCTGTCGATATTTCCATGTTCGTCCTTGTAAGTAACTTCCGCAACTTCTTCGCCATGAAATTTAACGGCAACAATTTCAACCGTTTGATTTGCCAAAAAACCTCGTATCTTTTTTCCGCCCTTCAAGTCCCGAAGTTTCAAACTGCATCAACCCCTTAATCTCGACCGAATTAAATTGCCTGACTGATGAACGAACTCGATAAGGAAAAGTTTATCCAAAGAAATCATTCGCGGCTTGAATACAAGTCACGAATGCTTTAAAATAATTTTATCATCAATAAATTTTCGGGCAAGACGCATCAACTTTCTTTGGGCTCTTCGTCGAGAAAATTTCCAACGAGGTGATTATTATGCTTGACCTTGCAGAGAAATACGAACGGTTGAAAAATTATTTGCGCGAGCTGGGAAGCGTTGCAGTAGCGTTTTCGGGCGGTGTCGATTCAACTTTTTTGCTCAAAGTTGCGCATGACATCCTGGGCGACAGAGTTGTTGCTTTGACGGCGGCAAGTGTATTTGTTCCGCGCCGCGAACTCGACGCTGCAAAAAAATTTTGTGCGGACGAGAATATCGAACAAATAATTTTTACGGCAGATGTTTTGAACGTTGAAGGTATAGCGGACAATCCCGTCGACCGCTGCTATCTTTGTAAACGTGAGTTATTCAAAAATTTTTTGATCCTTGCCGGAAACAAAATTTTGGTCGAAGGCTCCAACCTCGACGACATGAACGATTATCGTCCGGGAATGAAAGCTTTGGAAGAATTAAATATCAAGAGTCCTCTCCGTTTCGCGGCTTTGAGCAAATCGGAAATTCGCGAACTGTCAAAGGCAATGAATCTTCCTACTGCCGATAAACCGTCTATGGCATGCTTGGCGTCACGTTTTGTTTACGGCGAAACCTTAACCGTAAAAAAACTTTCACAAGCAGAAGCAGCGGAAGAATTTTTACAGAGTGCAGGTTTCGGTCAATTACGTGTGCGAATTCACGGAAGTCTTGCGCGAATCGAAATCTTATCGGAGGATTTTCCCAAGCTCATGGAAATGCGCGGGCAACTCGTTGAAAAGTTCAAGTCGCTCGGCTTTAATTATGTCACGCTGGATTTGCAAGGTTATCGCGTCGGCAGCATGAATATCGGCTTGGAAAAGCAGACTTTTTGAAAGGCTGAAATTTTTTTCCGCGAATTAAATATCCGATTCCCTTAAAAGTTTAATCGTTATCACTTCGGAAACATATTTACAGATTTCTTTTTTGTGAGTCACTATAACAATGGTTTTATCATGCGTTTGATTAGTTAGTCGAGTCATGAACATTTTTTCCGTTTCAACATCCAGTGCAGATGTCGGCTCGTCCATTAAGATTACTCTTCCGGGACGTAAAAAACTCCGTGCAATCGCAATTCGTTGAGCTTGACCTTCACTGATACCGAAGCCGCCTTCACCTATTAACGTATCCAATCCGTCAGGAAAATCCTCCATAACAAACTCTGCCGCCGCCGAATAAAGTACTTTAATCATCTCTTCTTCAGTGGCATCAGTTTTACCCAAAAGCAAATTATAACGGATCGTCCCGCTGATTAAACTGTTTCCTTGAGGAACGTAGACGCAGTTTCCACGAGTGCGCGGACTTGCCTCATAACTTTTAAGTGTTCCGTCTTCCTTCCCATAAAAAGAGACACTGCCGGAATTGGGATTCAAAGTGGCAAGGAACAGACGCAGAAGCGTGCTTTTGCCGGCTCCCGTTTCTCCCAAAACGGCTGTAATGCTGCCGGGCGCAAAATTATGATTAAAATCCCGATATATCCAACGAGAATCTTCCGCATAACGAAAATTCACATTTGAAAATTTCACACCGACAGGAACGGAAAATTTGATGGAATTTGTTGTATCTTCCTTCGGCAAATTTTCAATCTCCATCAATCGTTCAACAGAAGCCATTGATGAAATGAGCATTGGATAATTGTGGTTGAATTGAACAAACGGAATTTGCATTTGTCCCGCCAACTGCAGAAAAACAATCAACTCCGCATATGTAAAAGTAGCGTGTTGTATTCCGTAAATGCCCCAAATTAAAACGATAATATAACTGATATTTAAAGCAGCATCTATTGAAGACATGGCCAGAACATTTAACTTTGTGACGGCTGTAATTTTTTCATACACCATATTTTGCAGTGCTCTCAACCGATTCCAAATGAACTCTGTTTTCTCCAAAGTAACAATCAATTCGTAATGTTGAATATGTTCCTGCATAAATTGATGAGCTTTACTGTCACGGATTCTTATTTCTCTTGAAATCGGCAGTAACTTTTTTGCGTAAGAGCGTCCGAATATCATATTGACGGACATAATCAAAAGTATCATTAACGTTAAAGCGGGCTCGATTGACGCGAGATAAATACAAGTGGCTATGAGTTGAACAACGGCATATATCAATTCGGGAATCGTTCCCATTAAGCAACCGGACACGCTGAAAACATCTGTCGTTATTCTGCTTAATGAATCGCCCGAATGTACCCGTTCATTGTAAGAGACTCCGCCGGTAAACAGTTCTCTGAAAAATTTTAGGGACAGTTCATTGTTCATCAAATTGGTTTGTGTTTCCCGCAAATAATTTTTATATCCTGAACAAAATATGCCGCAACTTTTGATTGTCGTCAATGAAACTATCAACAGCACGAAAGAAAAATTTTTGCCTTTCTCGACAGCCTCCATAAAAATTTTGGTGACTTCGACGAAAAGCAGCGAAAACATTACCGCAAATATACTTAGCAACAAGTAAAGCAGTACAGACTTTTTAAATGTTCCGACGTGCTTATATAACCACGCGAAATATTTTCTACTTATACTCTGATATATCATTTACGAGACCTGATTCCTTTGCTTTTTGTGAAGTCAACAAACAGCCTTTCCGCATGAGACGTTTCCAATAGGATTTATTTTTATTGCTCGTATGCGCAAGAATTTCCGCAACTTTATCTGTGTTGGCTTCCATTTCTTTTACTTCGCGCAATAAGTCGGCGGCTGTAAAATTACCGTTCAACTCTTTTGTAATGGAATGAACATAAAAGGACGAACATGGCAAACTGATTCGCTCTGTGCCGGCAGCAAAAATAATTATCGCCGCAGAGTTCACGCAGGATATATTTACCGTTTTTACCTTGCAGTCCAACAGCTTCAGGAAATGAAAAAGTTCGACGGCAATATCGACACTGCCGCCGGGCGAAGAAATATAAATTGTCAACGAGGTAGCGTCGGGATTTTTTTCGACCAGATTTTTTATCTCGTTTATAAAAGTTCGAACGTTTTCTTCGGTGACGCCGCCGAGGAAATTAATTTTTATATTGCTCATATTAAGTACCAAAATTTTTAACGTAACGAGAAAAACGGTGCGGCTACATGTAAGACTACCACACCGTTCTTTACTAAATCATTCGATGTCGAAAACCTCATTAATGGGAAAAGTCTATGGTGGTCGCCATGTCCGAGTTTATATCCACCCGCGTAATCCCAAAGGCAACTTTCGTCATAACCCGTGTAATCATTTGTATTTAACGAGCTATGTCTTATCTGTTGCCGTAGCAGCTGCCGCTACATGAGGTTTTGCAACTGCCATAGCAACTGGGGACGCAATCCCCGCGGCAACTTCCGTCGCAAGCTACGCAGTTTGTGTTTGATGAGTCATGCTTAGCGATTGAACCGTTAATTTTGCTGTACTCATCTAACTTGAGTTCCAGTGCTCTAAGAGCGTTCACGTTCACTTTCATGCTGATTTTTCTCCTTTCTTTATACTCGACGGCACCGACCCGGATTTGCAAAAGTGTTTTAACGCAACGAGAAAGCTGCTGTCGCCGAGTATAATTATTAGAAATCTATCGATGCCGCGAAGTTGGAATTATGAGACCGCATCGGATAAGAATTCTGCTCATTCAAATTGTGTACGGGCTTTGGCTTTTTTCTATGTCAAGATTCTGCAGCACTTTGCAAGATTCCAATGCTGCTTTGCCATGTTGGGCGTCTTGCTTGTCGAGTTTATCCATAGCGGCAATACGTTCGATTTGAAATTCACAAGCGGTTAATGCTTCAGCCAGAACCATGGGGCACCATCGTTTATCCCTGTTGGCAAGACTTCCGCGATATTTATAATTGAAACCCAGACATGTCGGACAAAAATTTCTCAACACGCAACGTTTGCAATAATCGTCGGTTGTCAACTCGGGTGAATCCCATTCAACCGCGTCTGACAACAATGCTTTGTCTCCCAAAACTATAGGCGTAAACATGTGGCAACCATATTTCTGACCATCAATATCATATGTAGCCATATATTTTCCCGTGCCGCACCATTTATTTTGGGCTTCTTCTGCCGCCGGAAAATCGAAGACGTTGACGAATCTGGTTAATCTGTTAAACGGAGTAAGAACGGTGTTTTTTAAATAAGCTTCTTTTAAAATATTCAACTGTTCACGATATATCAGCGCGTCTTTCAATGTCCAGTCGACACCTTCCGCTAAAGACGCCTCAACAGTATATCCTTTTTCCTGCATATACAGGACGCCTTCTGCCAACGTCGGGAGCGTCTCCTTAGATATTGTCATATGAAAACCTTGATGAGGCCACAATTCATGGAAAAAAGCCAAGTCTAAATTATATTTATCGGTTCCGCGATTAGTAGATTGCATTTGGTTGTTTCCGTCGTAACTCGCACCTAAAATAATGCTGTCTTTATGTTCGCGCAACCAAGCTTTGATTTCATCGGTGAGCAAGGTGCCGTTCGTTGTCGCAAAACAAATCCACGGGACATCAATAACACCGGTTTCCACCCATTCGACGACATCTTTTATCAAAGGAAAATTCATGAACGGTTCTCCGCCCATGAAATCTATCTGCAACTCATCAAACTGATCGCTTTCCTTTACAAACCGGACTTCGCGAGAAATGATTTCTTTTGCCAAGTTTATATCCATATAGGCATTTTTCTTGTGGTTTTCATAGCAATAGCTGCAGTTGAGATTACAGGCATGAGTTACCATCAACATGCAAGTGCGTCTGTTTGTAGAGCTTTCAACGTCCCAAATTGACGAATTTTTAACGTTCGAATTCATTTTACATTCCCTCCCGAATTGCTCTTGCGCACGTTTGTTTCAAGCTGCAATCACTTATAAAATTAATAAGGTGCACAGATGCCTTGTGATACTCTCCATGTTTTTGAGCATTTGAATGAAAAATTGTATATCGAATTTATCCGCAGATTAAAATTTTTAGCATTGTATAAAATTTTATTTCAAAAGTCAATACAAATCACAAAAACTTATTGGTCAATATTTTTTAGACTTTGAAGAAATGATTTCGGTTAAAAAAGTTTGACATTTGACGGGATTTTTTTGCTTTCCGCCCAAGATAAAAATCTTGCAAAATATACGCCTTTACCGTATAATAATCCAATAAAAAAATGGTTATCCGAGTTATTGCCGATTTGTTTCCGATAAATATTTCTGCAAGGGAGGGGCGATAAATGCAAACAGTAATAGAAAAAGTCATCGATATAATAAGAGAAAATTTCCCGAACGGAATTCGCAACGATTACATCGACACCGGAAAAATTTTGCGGCTGTATTCGTCAAACCATGCAGATGAAATTATTTCGCGTGAGTTCGTCACCTCCGTCATTCACGTAAATGGTCTTGAGCTTAGCGGAAGATTTTATTTCCCGCCCGATAATGATACGGAAAATTTGACTCGGCATTTTGGGGAAATTTTGGAACGACACGGCATCATTTATTATTCCGTTTTCTACAAAAAATATTCGGATATTTTTTCAAGCAAAAATATTTTTTCGCCTGAAGTCTTGAAAAAAATTCTGCAAGAAAATGACTCGCGTCATTATTATTTTGAAGATTTTTGTTCGGCAAACAAAATGATTCGCCTTGAATATGAGGTCGCAAGATTATTCTCGGTAACAAATAAATCTTTGTCGATTGAGGATTTGCAAAAGAAATTGCCCTTCGTGCCGCCCGAAAAAATTTTGCTCATACTTTCCGATACAAAAAAATATTTGACGACACCGGCCGGCAAATATGTTTCTGTTGCGAAAATTCAATTTGATAAAGAGGAACTTTGCGCAGCGAAAAAGAAAATTTTTTTCCACATCGGCAAGAAAGGATACGCAGAACCCGCCGACTATGATTTAACTTCAAATTTTGCACTCAATCCCGAAGTTGCCAAGAAAGATTTGCTGAATATTATTCACGAGAAATTTTTTTCGGATTCCTTCACAAAACGCGGCAGAAGATTTTTCGGACGAAAGATTAATCAACCAATCCCGATACAAGATTCAGACGAAAATAAATTAATGCGGATTTTGACTCGACGAAATGAAATCGACTTGGATACTTTGCTTTTGTCGGGTAATGAGGTTACGGTTTTGTCGAATGCGTTAAAAATTATGGTTCGTGTCTCGGAAAAAATTTTCGTCAAAGCCACGCGAATAAAATTTGACATCGACGAAATCGACGCTGCTTTGACGCCTTTTGTTCAAGAAAAAATTATTCCGCTTAAAGCTGTCACGAGCTTCAGCGGCTTTCCGCCCGTCGAAGGTTATTCGTGGAATTTGTTCATGCTTGAAAGTTTTTTGCGCAGGTACAGTCGAAAATATCGCTTCATGACTCAATGCGCCGGGAATGCAAACATCGGCGCGATTTATCCGCGTTCAATGAAATTCAAAGATTATTTCGACGTTCAATTAGCGGCGATTCTCAACGCAAATGTTCCGCTCGAAAAAAACGCCGTCAAAAATTTTTTGTCCGAACAAGGTTACAGGCAGAATCATTTCGACGACGTTTGCGAACGAATAATTTCACGGGCAACGACTTTGCCGGCGGAGGCAGCAACGTGAAAATACGCAGCTTGAATAATTTTTGTGACCATGCTCCAAAACCCGATTGGTTGCGGGATTTTTTTTCTGCCCCCGATTCTTTTTTGACCGCCAACAATCTAAGTATCGCTCAAGAATCAAAATTCAAACGCTTCCTTTATGACGCCGAACTTGTCGACAGGAAAAGCCGCACGCCGACCGATTTTACAGCCCTTGCAAAAAAAATCGGATGGAATCAAGCAAAGACTTGGGGATTGATTCTCGTCAATCTCGTTTGCAACAATCCGCAGGTTCGTCATTACGTTGAGGATTTTCCGATTGATGAAGAAATTGCTCGCGCCGAAGCAGAAAAAATTTTTCAAGCTCACGGCATGTCGTTTCGTTCGTCGCGCTCAATCGTCAGTTCCTACAAACGCTTTTGCCTTACGCCGCTCGGCACCGAATTGCATTTCGGAGCGACCGTGAGTATCGGAAAAAAACTTTCGACTTTGAAACGCACAAAAGGAAAAGTTGACGACGGGCGAATTATTTTGTACGCGCTTTATAAATTCGCGGAGGCAATCGATCGTTATCAATTTCGGCTGTCGTTTCTGATGAGTGAAAGCAAACTTGAAGGAGTGAGCCCGGCGAAAATTTTCGGCATAGAGCGCGAAGAAATGACGCAATTTTTAAACGGACTTTCAACGAATTATCCCGACTTCATCAACGCGACTTTCACGCACGACCTTGAAAAAATTTCGCTTGTCGCCGAGAAAACTTCACAAGACGTTTTAAAATTATTTGACCGTTAGAGGTGACGGTTTTGGCATACGATACCAATAAGTACGCCGAGTTTTTTGTTATCGACGAGGGCTATTATCCCGAAATCAACGAGAGCTCAATCAAAGACCCGAAAAACAAATGGCAAAACACTTTCCCGCATAACGCCATTGTTGAAATTTTGAAGACGGCGGAAAGAACTTTGTCGCGTTCGGAGAAAAAAAGTTTATGGATTGAAGGCTCTTACGGGACGGGCAAGTCGCGTATTCTTTGGATGATGCAAAATCTTTTGGAGTGTTCCGAAGAAGAATTCGACGCTTATTTTAACGAATACAATAATTTGCGTGACGAAATCGATTTGCGTGAACGGCTTCGGGCGATTCGTCGCGGCGGAGTCGTAACAGCTTATCGATATGCAACGGGCGATATAACTTCAACGCAAAAATTAATCTTCGCGGTTTTCGAGACCTTGACTGCCTCCTTGCAGAAGGGCGGCTACAAATTCGACGGAGCAAAAACTCTTCGCGGACGAATTGCGAATTGGCTTGAGGCAGACTCTGCGAACCTTGAAATGTTCCGTGCAAAAATAAAAAAGCCCGAATACAGAATGTCGCTGACTTTAGGGAACAGAAGTGCGGAAGAAATTGTCGAACGCCTGAAAAATTCCCGGCTGGAAGTTTCGCAGCTCGTCGAAGAAATTTTGAAGCTCGGTGAACGTGAAGGGATTCGCGCTTTTAATATCGGCATGAACGATTTGATTGATTGGATAACCGAAGTCATCGCCGAAAATAATTTAAAAGCAATGGTGCTTTTCTGGGACGAGTTCTCCAAATTCTTTAACAACAATCGGAATAACTTCGACGAGTTTCAACACTTGGCGGAGCTGTCGAACATTGCGCCTTTCTATCTGGTGATTGCCACTCATGAATTTGAAAGTCTTGCCGAAAACGGCGGGCAGGCTTTCCGCGCAATCAGCGACAGATTCAATCACAGAAACATAACCATGCCCGATAACATTGCTCTCGAACTTGTCGGGCACGCTTTGAAAGTCAAGGAAGTCGCCAAGAACGACTGGTATCACATCTCCGCCGCCTTGCGGGAAAGGACTGCCGAGCCGCGTCGTGTTATAATGGAGTTCGCCAAAATCCGCGATGAAAAAATTCTTACCGATATTTTGCCGATTCATCCCGTGACCGCCGTTTTGCTGAAAAATCTTGCGGTCTATTTCGCGTCCAATCAGCGGAGCATTTTCAATTTCATAAAAAACAATGACCCTAAGGTCAAAGCTTTCCAAGATTTTATCGCGTCGAAGAGCCCCGAAGACGGCGACCTTTTGACGGCGGATTATCTGTGGAATTTTTTTTATGAGAGCGGTACCGACGAACACGGCTCAAGCGTCGGGCGCATGAATTTAAAACCCTCTGTCAGAACGATTCTCGATTCTTACGCGCTCAACAAGGACAAACTCAATCTTGAAGAGCAAGCCGTTTTGAAGACGGTTTTATTTTTCCAAGCCGTCGACCAAGAATCTCACGGGACTGTTGAAATTTTCAAGCCCACGAAAAAAAATCTTGAGTTGGCTTTTGCCGGCGTCGAGGCAATGGAAAACGGACGAGTCATCAACATCGCAAATGATTTGGTTCGGAAAGAAATTTTATTCAAGCGACCAGATAAGGTTGAGACTTTCGCGGCAATGACTTTGAGCGGCGACTTGGCAGAAATCGAACGCTTGCAAAAATCAATCGCCGAACGTGTGCGGACTGCCGAGCTTGTCGAAAACGCAAAGTTGCTTGACGAAATTATTTTGACGCCCGCGCAAAAATCGCGATATGTTTTGCACGCCGTCACCGCCGATAATTTCAACTTGACAATCGGGCGACTGGCGAAAGAAAAAATTGATTATCGAATTAAAGCGGTTGTGTGTTTCGCACGAAATGAAAACGAACAGACCAAAATTTATGAACTGCTCGGCGCGGCACTTTCCGACACTCGTTATCGTCGACTGGTTTTTATTGACGCTTCATCGAATCTGATAAACAGCGAGGTTTTCGGTCGTTGGGTCGACAGCACGGCCAATGAAAAATTTTGGCGCGGCAATGATAACGACTTGGCCGACAAAATGAAAAGCAATGCCGAAGACTGTTTGAGAGAGTGGCGCGATTCGTTTGCAATGGGAGCCTTCGTCTACTATCCCGCGACGAAAAATCTTGACGGCGAACGCACAGGCACCTCTTGCCAAAGCGCAGACCAAATCAAGGATGAGATGACCGATAACGTTCGCCGACTCTATCCTCATTCGTTCGACGACGCCGGCATTACCGAAACTCTTTTCCAAGCCACAAACTTAAAACGTCTGACGGAGGCAGGCATCATTCAAGAAGAATTTTCGATGATGAAAAAGACTGCCGCCAAAATTATCTTGGGTGACGTTTGGCAAATGCAAGGCAATTATTGGGAAGTCTCACCCGAATTGAGCATTTCGCGATTGAAAATCGAACTGGACGCGCTGATTAAATCCGAAATTGATAAAACGACGCGCATTGCCTTCGACGAGATAATTAATTTTTTGCTTGAACGCGGATTTATGCCGCTGAACGTCTACGCATTTTTGACGGGCTTTCTTTTGAAGGAATACGCGAACGACCCCTACAGATTCGGCACCGGAGTTGACGGCAATCTCGGCGATGTCTTGTCGCCGCAAAAATTGGCGGAATGTATCGGCGAAAGTCTCAAGCAGTCGTTTAATCCCGTGCGGAATTATCGCCCGAAATATCTTGAAATCATGTCGCCCAATCAGCGGCAGTTTATGGATTTCGTGTCAGAAGTCTTTAACGCAACGGAAAATTTTTCTCTTGAACAAAGCCCTCAAATTCTGCGGCTTAAGCTCAAAAATTTGGATTGCCCGCTCTGGTGCTATATCGACGCGGCGGAGACCAAGTACAAAGATTTTTTATATTTGCTGGCGGAAACGGCCAACGCAAAGCAGGCGGTCAGCGTGTCGACTTTGGCGGAGAGCACCGGTCAATTCTTGGCGAAAAATTCCGAGACATCACACGATTTGAAAATTTTCCTCACGCCCGGCAACGGCCGAAAAATTTTTACCGACTTCCTAAAAAATTTTGAAGGCGGCATAATCTTTAAAACTGCAGAGGCAATCGGTATCCGCGATGTCGTCAATGAATGTTTGGCGCGCCTCAAAGCTCAAAAAAAATTTTTGCTGCAAGATAAAGAAGCCGCACAAGACGAATTGCGAAATTTAATCGTCGAGTTTAAAATCGTCGAAGCAAGTCAAGCATTCGGAATAAAAGGAAATTCGTTGAATAAGTGTCTTCTCGCTTGGAAAGATTTTTGCCGTTATAATCTTAAAGTGCCGTGTGACATACTCTGCGAATATCATAAGCCGATAAAAGATTTTTTGTCAATGCTGAAAGAAATAGTTTTGCGCGGTGACATCCCTCAAAGCAAGCACGAAAATTTTTTGCGACACCTCACCGAAAACGCCGAATTAATCGGAAAAGCAATAAACGGGGCGCAAGAAACTTTGCGAATGAAATATCCGTATCAATTCAACGGCTTGACCGAAAAGGAATTTAACGAAATTTATGCTTCGTTGCCGTACAGCTCATTTACCGATGCACGCGGGCATTATTTTAAAAATTTCAGCGATAAGGCAAGAGAACTTTTGCGCGGGCAGTTGAAAAATAAATTGTTGAAATTGTGGCGTGAAGTTGCGGGAAATAAATTTCCGCGAGAATGGTCGAAAGCCAATCGGACGCCGATAATGGCATTGGTGCCGAAGTCGGAAGAGAAAAACGCAAAGAAAGTTTTCGAAACAATCATGGCGACCTCGCCCGAAGAAAAAGATGTGGCTTTCGCGATAGAATATCTCAAAAAACGTCCGGCATATTTTGCAGAAATCAAAGCGGAGCATCAAATCGAGTCAGCTTTTCAAGAGGCGATAATCGGCGACAAAAAAGTTTTGCTTGAGAACAATGACGAAGTGCGCGACGAACTGGAAACAAAACTTTCGGGCGACGCCTATCAATGGTATCCGAGCACTTACGTCGAAGAAATCATCGAAGAATTTACCAAGAACAAATATTACAGCGGCGGTGCTTACGACAAACTCACCGAGCGCGTTATGCGAATGTCGAACGAGGACGCAAAAAAGTTGCTGATTAAATTGCTTGATAAAAATTATGAAGTCGGAATGGCACTTTTGAGGGAAGATTGGCATGGAACAGATTAATATCTCACAAGCAACAGAAAAAATTCGCGTATACCTGCGGCAAAATAATTTTCGCCCTTATTTCGTTGCTGCCGATTGCGCGCCCGCCGTCGAGGAATTAAAAAAATCTTTCGAGGACTTGGATCAAATTTACGGCTCTAATCTTTGTAATGAAGATTTTCCTTTCGATAGGGATTCGTTGATTGATAAATTGACGGCGTTGGAGAAAGACGCCGTTTTTTTCGGCTTGGGCGAATGCATTTTTTTCACTGCTCAAGAAAATATTTTGCTGCATATCTGCGAAAGAACTTTCAATCGGAAAATTGTTTTCGTCTGTCGCGGCATTTCGAATTTCCTCAAACGACTTGCCGCCGACGATTTCAAATTCCGCACGAATCATTTTTGCCACGTTGCCGGCAAAGAAATTTTTTCTGTCGTGAAGTTCAATCCGAACCTTGATATTGCGACCGACGCGAAAAATTTTACCGAGTTCCTGCGACTTCTTGAAAGCGGAAAATCTTCGGTGACCGTGCAAACAAACTGGCCGCTCGTGAACGTGAAAGAAATCAATTCCTATTTCGAGGCGATAAAATTTCGTGAGCCGCAAATTTCAATTCCGCCGAATGCTCTGGAGGATTGGCAGTGGCGGGAAATTTTTTTCGACGACAAATGCGAAGGTTATCCTCCCGAACATTGGCGGACTTTCGCACGCAGCTTTAAGAGACGCCCGACGATTCCTTATTTGAATTACGTCTTTGAAAAATCCTCAAGCTTTGAAGAGTATCGGAAAAATTTATTCTTCGCTCTGCTTGACGTCACGGACGAAAAAATTTTTGAGGACTTCTATCAACAACGAAAGGCGGTCGTCAAAAATATTTCGTCGGAATTTTTATCGGAGTATCTTGCGCGCCTTGAAAAATTATTTGACGGCTCGGAAGCAGTAAAATATTTGACTGACAACACCCCTGAAGAATGTAAATCGATGATTCGTGCCGTGCAGGGCTTGAGAGAAATTCCTTCCGCCTTCGAAAAAAATTTTCCCGCGCTGAAAGATTACTTGACGGATTATATTTTTGATGACGAAAAAATTACGACGTACTTCAGAAATTACAAAAGGGAAAAATTATTCAACGTCGCCGACGAAAATTTTAATGAACACGTGCAAGCCCTTGCGCTCGAAAGACCCTACAATAAATTTCCAAGCCGGCAAGAGCTTTTGGAGAAAGTCGACGGGCGTGCGAAGTTGTATTGGCTCGACGCGCTCGGTGCAGAATTTTTGAGTTACATCAAAGCTCGCGCTCAACGAATCGGACTTGCCTCGCGGATTAAAATTGCTCGTGCCGAATTGCCGACGCTGACCTCGATGAATAAAAATTTCTACGACGATTGGACGGGTGACAAGTTCGATAAAAATTCCAAGCTCGACGACTTGAAACACTCGCCCGAAAAATTCGACGGCGGCAAATGTTCCGCGCCGATTTACATTGTCGACGAACTGAAAATAATCGACGACGCGCTTGACGAGATAAAAAATTTTTTGACGCGACACCCGACCGAAAAAGTTATCTTGACTTCCGATCACGGCGCGAGTCGACTTGCCGTATTGTTCAGGAACGTAAAAACTTACAAAATGCAATCCGTCGGCGAACACGGCGGGCGTTGCTGTCAAAGGAGCGAAGAAAATATAAAACCGCCGCTTTGTGCGACGGAGGAAAACGGTTATTGGGTTTTGAGCAATTACGACCGATTCACGGGCGGCCGCATGAATTCTGTTGAAGTTCACGGCGGCGCGACCCTCGAAGAAGTCTTGGTTCCGGTGATTGAATTTGAAAGTTGATTTATTTGGTCGTCGGGAAGAGCTGCCCCCGAAGGCGGCACCCTGTTGAATCCGACTGTTGATTTTCTTATCAAGACAGCCGAATTTTAACACGCCTTCATTTCGGGTTATGATTCACTTTTCCGAGAAAGATTCGCCGCCAAATTTTCCAACTCTTTTATCGTCGGATGAAAATCGGACAGCTCCTCCTTCCACTCCGCCAAAAGTTTTTCGAAAACCGCGCGCGCCTCTTCCGTTCGATTTAAATCGCGCAAGGTTATGCCGACGAATTTTTTGACGAGCTTCACGAAATCGAAATTCGGATACGGCGACTGCAACTGAATTTGTATCGACTTTTCGTAACAGGTCAATGCTTCTTCCAATTTTTTCGCTTTGAAAAAAAGGTCGGCAAGTGTCATAAATTTTGAGCTCAACTTTTCGAAATTGTCGGGCTCATTTTTTTGTACGATTGACAACGCCTTTTGGAAATATGAAATTGCCTCTTCGAAATTTTTTTGAGCCTCGCAAAAATTTGACGCCTCAAAGAACGCGTCGGAAATTTCTTGCGGCGAATTTGTTTCGGGAATTTTTTCCAGTGCCGCCGATAAAAATTTTTTCGCCGAATCGAGGTTGCCCAGTTGACGATAACAGCTTGCTGCCGTCTTGTGATATGCAATAAATTCGACGGGCAACATTTTTTCTCCGCGCAATTCTATCGTGTCCAAGCACAAAGACAACGTGTCTTTTAATTCCGCGTCCAAATTTTCTTGCAAAGCTTTTCGCGCCGCGTCAGCATATTTTTCGCCCGCCTCGACGTTTCCGATTCTGAAATAAATTCCGCTCAAGACTCGGAAGGACATTATTTTATCGGGATGATTTTTCGACAACAACTTTTCTTGAACGGCGATGGCTTTCAACAAATATTTTTCGCCGGAAATTTCATCGCCCGCCAAAGCCGCAAGCTGCCCGATGTCCAGATAAGCCCTTGCAAGTTCGGCGGAACCTTCGGGAGCTGTCTTTTCCAAAATCGCGGCGGCAGTCATAAAATTCGGTTTTGCCTCGTCAAATTTTTTGAGCCACATGAAAATATTTCCAAGCACGCTGTAGGCATTTGCCAATTCGTGTTGATTTTTCGGCGGCGTCTTCTCAAAAATTTTTACGGCGCGTTCGGCGAGCGGCAGAGCTTTTTTGTAATCGCCCAGAAATAACCAAGCGTTGGCGATGTTCGTCAAGATGTTGGCGGCGTTCGGGTCGTCGGGCGAGCAGGATTCCAAAACTTTTACGGCCTTTTCAAAATAGCTCATGCCCTTCGAGTAGTCTTTCATGTAGCAGGCGGCGACACCCGCGTCGTTGCAGTTTCGGGCGAAGTCGAGATTATTTTTGTTCGGATTCGCCTCTTGAAGTCGAATCGCCTTTTCCTCCAGCGTCAAAGCTTTAACAAAATTATCGCTGACGATATGGCAAAAGCCGGCGTGAAAATGATGTTCGCCCGATTGGTCGCCCAAATTTTTTGCCGCGCCTTCGAAAAGTTCGGCGGCTTGACGAAATAATTTTTTCTCTTGAGGAAAACGATCGTCAAGTCTTCTCCACAAGGTCGAAAGAAAATTTGAGCAATCATCATTCGTCGGCTTGAGTTCATTTAAGAAAATACTTCTCACCAAAGGATGAATCCACAGCGAATTATTTTCCGCACGCCGCCTCAACCAGCCCCGCCCTTCCAACTGCTTAAGTTGTTTTTTTTTGGCGTCGGTTTCACTCAAAATAAATTCCGAAGCCTCGAAACCGTCAATCGGAAGGAGCGTCGTGTGGCACAAAATTTCCCGATAAGAATCCTCGATGTTGAAGAGATTAAACAGCGTGCGCAAGTGATTATAAATTTTTGCCTCGCGAACGGAGCCGCCCTTCTTGTGCAAAACTTCCGGGTCGGTCGAAGAATTCAAAGCCGCGTCTTTAAGTCGGGCAAGCAATTCTTTCGGTGAAAGAGTGCCCCAACTTTCATTTAAGGTGTGCGCCAAAATTTCGACGGTCATTGGGTGGCAATCGACTTCGCGAATCAACTTCCGAATGATATTTTCCTCGTCGGGAGAAATTTTCATGACGGATTTAAAAAGTGTTAAAGCACTTTCCTCGTCAAGCGGTTGCAATTCGGGAACAAAATTATTCGGGCGCGAACGAGTCGTAAAAAGAATTTTCATATCCAAACCAAGCAGGTCTTTGTAAGCCGGTTCGCGTTGCAGCTCGGCGAGGGATTTTTTTTCGTCGTCGAAGTTGTCGATTATCAAGAGAACGTCTTTGCAATTTTCCTTGAGCAAATCAATTCGCGCACGATATTCCAAATCGGAAGCGTCGCCTTGCCCGTCGAATTCGAAATGCCAACCCGAAAAATTCAAATTGAGCACGGTCTCCTTGATGCTTGAACGAAACGTGGCGAGGTAAGCGGCGCGACCGTTTTCAATTTGCTTGCGGGCGAATTCCATCGCCAATTCGGTTTTGCCGATGCCGCCGATTCCCCAAATCCAGAGCAAAGATTTTCCCGCGTCAATTTCGGCTTGCAAGCAGGCGATTTCTTTATCGCGACTGCCGCTGACGAAATAGGGACTGCGCGAAAGATTCGGCGACAAATTAAATTTCGGCGGGTCGAGGATTTTTTTCAAGAAGATGATGTCCTTGAGCATTTCGTCGGCATTTTGATAGCGGTCGTCGGGATTGTACGCGAAAGCCTTCGACAAAATTTTCGAGAAAAGATTGGCGGATTCGCGATTGTAGCCGCGCTGCATAATTTTTTTGACGGGAAGAAAAGTTGCGGCGGAAATATTTTTCGCGAGATTCCTGCCGTAAACTTTTTTGTAGCGCATGCCTTTAAAAAGATAAAGCATGAGGCAACCGGCGGAATAAATATCGGCGGCGGCAGTGAGTCGCAAGTCGCCTTTGTTCTCAAGAATTTCCGGTGCCCAATAGCCGGACGTGCTGAAAATATTTTTTATCGGCAAAGTTTTTCCGTCAGCCTCAAGCTTGAGAGCGTTGCCGAAATCCAAAAGTTGACCGACGCCGATATCGGAATTTTGCGGGTCGCAGCCCATGAAAAAAATATTCGAATCGTTAATGTCGCCGTGAACGTACCCTGCCAGATGAACATCGCGCAAAGCTTTCAAAAGTTCTTCCATGACGGCGGCGGCAATCGGCGGTGCGGGAAGATTGCCCGTCCTCAACGGCATATCGTTTTCAATCGGGCGAGCACATTCCTCAAGCAAATCTTTCAGAAACCAACCGCGTTTGTCGGAAGCCGTTGCATCCTCGAACAAAATAAAATAGCAACCCGCCGCGTCCAGTTCGCGACCGTCGACAATTATTTTTGCCGCGTCCAAATTTTCTCCGGGAGCAATCATCCGCCCGGTTTGGTTGGCAATCAATTCGCCGATTTCATTTTCGCGCCGCATGTTTCTTTTCACCAAGTCGAAAAGTTCTTCGGCTTCGGCATTTTCGGCGACGGGAAGAGCCGAGCCGCTTGTTAGGTCTCTTTTGAAAGAAAGATTTTTTGTGTAAGGATAGCACTCCTTAAGGATATATTTTCGATAGCTTCCTGCGCGACTGACTCTGTAAATGAGAGCCGAACCTCCGCGAACAACTGCATCATTTTTTATTTTGAAACGGATTCCGTGAACAGAAATTATTTCGCTGCCGGCGGGCAATGGTGTGCGGTCGTCGAGGTCACCGTTCGGGCGCGGGACTTCATAATTTTTCATTTCAACCACCTTCTCTTTGCTCAATCAAATTTTTACTAAGTCGATAACTTTCGTAAATTATCGAGCTCATGATATTTTCCTCTTCCGACAAAAGACATATCAAGATAAAACGATCCAAGACGAACGGCGCATAAAATTCGTTGAACTCAAACGGCTCAAGCATTCTGTTCAACGCGGCGATATAATTTTTCAAAGGCTCTTCTTTGCCGTCTTCTATCGAATCGATTGCGTAGGCGGCATCCTCCAGCGCGTACAACAAACTTTCTTCCGCGCTGTCCTCAATTGCCGCCGCCATATCTTTTTCCAACAAAGCTTGAAAATTTTCGCGAGTTTCTTCCGTCGAAGTGCGCCAAGCCGTAATGAAAAAATAAGTGAGGAGCAAGACGGTATCGCGATTGACGGCGCGGGCATTTTCGGGACACTTGACCGCACGCATAATCGACCGCAAAGTTTGCGACAAAGATCTCAACGGAATCAAAACATTTTTGTTGAAAGGAATATTGTCATAAAAACGTTTCAAGGCTCCGCGCTGCGGCAAGTTCAATCCGCCGTAAGAGGAAAGCTCGGTGTATATCGGCAAATCTATTTCTTGGGCGTCAATCATCGCGGTTATCAAGTGGCTCAAAATTTTCGGGATGCCGTCGGAATTTTTTTCTATCTCCTCGCTGTTCAAAAGGTCTTTGCCGATAAAGCGGTCGACCGTCGGATACAAGAGCATTAAATATTTCAGAAAAACTTTCAGACGATTAATATTTTGTTGGGAGTAGCCGGCTTCGGAAAAATCGTCTTTGTACTTGAACATCATATCGCTCAAAAAATTTTTTGTGTCTTCGACGGAAATTATATCCTGTTCGCGAAAAGCCGCTGTTTCACTTTTTACCAATCGCGTGAAATCATTCGTCAAAGCTATTTTGTGATTGTCGTCAAGATTTTCAAAGGCAGCCGAAAAATTTTTGAAAAGCTCTTCCGCCGCGTCGTAAGTGAGTCCGCAATTCAAACAGCTCTTGCAGGCGTAATCGAAGGGGTTGCGCAAACTCAACAGGTCGTCGTCATTCGACAAAAGAAATTTTGCGGCGGTCGCGTCGTCCATTTCCAGCGCGAAGATTAATTTTATCGCGGTCTTGCGTTGGCAATGAGACTTATCCAAAAGATAACTTTCCCATTGCTTTTTTTCGATGTCGAGAAAATCTTCGCCGAACTTTGCAAACTTTGTCGTCGTCAAAATTTTTGCCAAGCTCCCGACTAACTTTGATGGCCAAGCAACATTTCCGACTTTGGTCAAGTCTGCGTAACTTTCGACGCCGGATTTTTTTGCCGCCGCTTCGATGAGTTCCGGAAATTTCATTTGCAGTTGACGACGCAAAATAAATCCCGGCGTGCAGAGATTTTCGCGGTTATTGAGGAAGTCAAAAATTTTTTCTTTGCGTGAGGTTGCGAGGAATTTGTTCGACTCGTTCAATTCCGCCGCCCACAATCTCATTTCCCGTTCCATTTTTTCCGTTATGCTCATTTCGGATTAGTCCTTTCGTAAAATTTTACGCGGCAAATTCTTCACACGCAAAAAGAAATCCTTCGCCGAAAAACTTTTTCTTGAGATATTCGCCGCCTCTGTTGCAAATTCGATTTCATATTATTCAAGTTTCTGCGCAGCGGTTATGCCTCCCGAAGCGTAAAAAAAAAGCCTCGACGTTTATCGAGGCATTTATTTTTTTCAGATTAAATGCGGTTTATTTTGAATCCCAATCGTAAGTTGCATGATTGGCAGAGTACCTTGAGCCGTCGGCAAGCTGATAAGTTACGTCAGCAGTGCCGTCGACCGTGAGTGAGCCGCCGTCGTTGAAGTTGAGGATGACGCCGCCGGAAGTGATGTTCGCGTCGGCGATTTGGTCGAGCGTGATGTCTTCCAAGCTGATAACGTCGCCGTCGTGTGCATTTTGAATTTTATCGCGCCCGTTGCCCGCGCCGTAGAAGAAAGTATTTTGCCCCGCGCCGCCAACAAGCGTATCGTTCGAGGAGGAGTAGCCGCCCCAAAGACTGTTGCTTCCCGTGCCGCCGATTATCGAATTGTTGAGCTCGTTGCCCGCCAAAATATTGTTGCCGTCCGATTGTGAGGCGTCAAGCACTGCAAAGTTGCCGTCGTACATCTTGCCGTGATATTCCAAAGAATCATCGCTAAGCCAAACTTCGACGTTGCCCAAACCTTTGCCGACCGTCAAAGTTGCCTCCGCGCCGATTCCCACGTAGCAATTCGTGAAGCCGTCGAATTCAACGTTCGTATCAACTTTGGCAATCAAATCGTCGTTCACGCGGAAAGATTTTCCTTGCGCGCCTTCGAGCATCAAGAAACCTTCCGCGTTGTCGACTTTGAGCATCACATCATCGCCGCGAAGCAAAACATCGGTGATTGCGCTGTTGTTGTCGAGCTGAACTTTATCGGCGGTAACGTCTTGCGCGTTTGTCATGAAGTCGAAATTCGAAATCGAATCGCGACCGTCGCCGGGCATGTAGTAGAACGTCGCAGAATTTTTATCGGCGGAAGTGTTGCCGTACATTTTATCGACACCCGCGCCGCCGTAAATATTTTGCTCGCCGCTGCCCGCAAGAATCGTGTCATTTTTGTCCGAGCCTACAATTGTCGTGTTGCCCGCGCCGCCTTTTATCGAATGAATGTTGTTAATCCAGAAATTCGTATCGGCCGCATAGTCGGTGTTGAGCGTGATGTTCAAATCTTCGGTTATCTCGCTGAAGTCTATGCCGTGATTTTTCTTGGCAGTCGCGCCGACGTAATAATCAGCTGCGCCGTCGCTCACGTTGTACCAATCGTCGTCCGCGATAAAAACGTGCTCGCCCAATGTGTTTGAATCCGCGTAGTAAAGATTCAATTTTTTGGTCGAGTGAACGCCGTCGAACGTCAAATATTTTCCCACATTTTTGTCGTAGAAAGTCAAGCCGTTCGCTTTGAAGTCGACGGCAGGGTCTGCGCCCTCGATATAAACCGTGTCGACCTCGCCTTTAACCGTCGTGCGTCCGTTGAGTGCAACAGTTGCGCCATTGCTCTTGACCAAATTTTTTCCTGCGCCGCCGTCAACGAAGCTGCCCTCGCTCGCAAGAATCGTATCGTCGCCGCTGCCGCTCTTCACTGTGGAATTTTTCTTCGCGACCAAAAGCAAATCGTCAGTTTTATCGCTCACATCAAGCGAATCATTTTGCGAAGCGAACCCGACTTTTTCTTGCCTGCTGTAGCGGTTGAAGAAATTCATCAATTCGCTGCTCTTGCTCATGTCGACTTGCGCCGAACCAAGCTTGAGTATTCCGTTGTTGAAGTCCACGTTGCCTTTTTCAATTTCCGAAAGAATATTTTTGTAAGTCGTGCCGAAGCCCGAATCCGTCGCCTCGTCGTAGCCTTCCAAAGTCATCTTGCCGTCAATCGGGAACAGCCACGTATTCTTTTCCGGCGTCAAAGTCACACGAACATTTTCGCCTTGACTTACAATCGTATCGTCGCCCGCCGTGATATTCACTTGCCCCGAAGTGTCTTTCACGATTGCCAAGTCGCCGCCCTCAAGCGTAACATTTTTGCTCGAAGTGATTATCTCGGTTTGATTCGGCTTGAAGTGATTGATAATCTCCTCGTTGGAAGTGTTGCGCGTTATCAGCGGATTATTCGCGTCGTAAATGTAAGCGTCATTTTCCAGTCCGATAATCACATCGCCCGCCTTTGCCTTGAGGGAAGTCTCGTTCGCAGTGTAGGTGCCGCCTTTGGAAACTTGCAAACTCGCGCCCTCGTCCAAGCCTACGATTTCTTTGTCGCGCAGCCAAATGCCGTCGCTGTCGTCCGTCAAAGTCATCCTGTTGCCGTTGAGCGTCATTGTCTCGCCGAGCATCTGCAACCAAATTTTATCCGCGTCGCCCGTCGTTAATTTTGCTCCGTCCGCCACGTCGTGAATGTAAAGCGAATTATCGTAAGCTCCGATTG
>CAMVAG010000006.1 GCA_947165405.1 uncultured Selenomonadales bacterium | reverse complement strand
GCAATGTGTATCGATGAACATCAAATCTCCTCCAAAATATTTTTTCCCGGCAAATAGATTGTCGCCGCCCGTGTGCTCATTGCCTCCGCCTAATCAAAATTCGCTGATAAACTTTCTTGCCGTTGATAACACCTGCCGCGTTCAAGTCGTAAGTTCCCGGCTTGCCGAAGAGTTCAAAATATCTGTCGCGACATTCTTTCGCCGTGTAAGTTCTCGTTTTCAAACCGTACAAGTCAAGATTTTCACACATGCCGAGAATTTCAAATTGTCTTGGGTCGTATTTGTCGAGGAAAGTAATCGGCACGCCCATGACGCCGAAATAATCGCAGGGAATCTCCGCCGTCTTCGAAACCTCTATCGCGTCGTAGTTGTCGTAGCGAGGATATTCTTCCGGCGAATATTTTTTGTAAAGCGGAATGTCTTCGCGGAACCTCGCAACCTCAATATTCGTGAACCAAATCGCTGAGGCTCGTGCCAAAATTTTTCCGTCGACGATTCGATATTTACTTCCCTCGTCGGCTTTGGCAATAAATTCTTTTTGATAAGCTTCGGGAATTTCAAAAAGAATATCGCGGCTCATCGGCATGAAGCCAATCCAAAATTTGTCTTGCATAATCAGCGGGAAAATTTCTTTGTAGGTTATGGCGTTCTTGTTGCCGAGTATCAAAAATTTTTTGCGATAGTCCATGAGCGTGGCAACAAATTCGCGGAAGACGCTGAAAGGAGGATTCGTCACGACAACATCAGCCTGCTTCAAAAGTTCGAGGCACTCTTCGGAGCGGAAGTCGCCGGCGCAATAGTGCAAGTCGCCTTCAAGCTGCGTCGTCTTATAAATGCCGTGTTCGATTGCAAATTTCACGTCGTCCAAGTCTTCGCGGCCGTCACCGTTCCAATCTTTGAGCGCGTCGACTTCGACCATGTAAGCGGTCTTGCCGTCGGGAAAAAGATTAATTTCCTTGCCTTTAATCGGGGAATCGGCGTAGCTCGTCGCGATTAATTTTTTCAGCTCAAGGGCATTGAACATAATCGCGAAGTATTGAAAGAAGTTGCTTTCGAACGGGTCATCGCAGTTGCAGAGAACGATTTTGCCTTTGAAAAAATCTTGGTAGTGTCGCAGCTCTTCTGCCACGTCCTCAAGTTGCGTGTAGAATTTATCTTTCTTGGCCTTCGCCGCCGAATTTAAATTTTGATTCTTCGCCATGAAGTTCACTCCTCGAAATCAAAAACCTGCCCCAAGGTTTGAAAGAGACACGTCGACGACAATATCTTGATAGTAAGGGGTCGTGACGGCAACACCTTCGGGCGTGTCAAAATCTTTCGGGCGGTTTGAATCATCTGCGGGCACGACGACCCAAAAGATAACGTCGACTTGTTTGGAAGTCAAAGCGGCGGCACGCGCTCCGCTGTCAACTTGAACGAGTTCGATATTTTTCCCGGTGCGTTTGCTGATTTCGGCGAGGACAGCTGTATTAAAACCTGCGGGCGTTCCGTCGGCGAGCACGAGGTCAAGCGGCGGCAAGTCACCCGTCACACCGACCTTGATTGTATCCGCGCCGTCGATGTTTGGAATATTAACGGCTTGCGGCGTTTCGGAAGGATTGTCGATAAAATTTTTAATCAGCGCGTCAAGAGTTCCGTCGTCTTTCATTGAGTCAATCGCGGCGTCGAAAGAATTTTTCAAATCAACATCTTCCTCGCGCATGGCACAACAGAAATTGTCGACAAGCGGAACGGTCTGCGAATCTTTTATCGTGAGGTCGGAATTGTTGGCGGTCATGTACTTGGCAACACTGCCGTAAGTTTTAACCGTGTCGATTGTGTTGGTGGAGAGAGCCATTTGCATTGAGCTGAAGTTGTCGTAGAAATTTGTTCCTTGCGGAGGCGTTGCGTTCAGTTGAGTGAGCATACCGATTCGCGGCGAAGAATCCTCCTTGCCGGTCGACGAGCCGCAGCCGCTCACCGTCAAGATAATCATCAGCAGCAAAAGAATTTTTTTCATTGTCCAAGCTCCTTTCTTGCTTGTTGTTGTAACTCATAAAGTTTAGCCATTGCCTCAATCGGCGTCAAGCTGGGAATGTCAAGCGCGAGCAAATCTTTCACGCCCTGCGCCATGAACAAGCCCGGCATTTGCATTGAGGATTTTTTTTGTGTGACGACGGGGCGGACAGGCTCGGCTGTTTCCATTGACTTTAAAATTTCTTCGGCACGACGCATCACGGAATTTGGAAGCCCTGCCAACTTTGCAACTTGAATGCCGTAAGATTTATCCGCGCCGCCTTGTTTGATTCGCCGCAAGAAAATAACTTCGTTGCCGCGTTCCCTGACTGCCACACAAAAATTTTCAATGCGTTCGGAAGTTTCCGCGAGGTCTGTCAATTCGTGATAGTGCGTGGCGAAAAGAGTCTTTGCACGAATTTTTTTATCGATGTATTCAATCACGGCGCGGGCAATGCTCATGCCGTCGAAGGTGGAAGTTCCTCGCCCGACCTCGTCGAGGACAATCAAGCTGCGTTTGGTTGCGTATTTCAAAATCTGCGCGACCTCGTTCATTTCAACCATGAAAGTCGATTGCCCGCTGACCAAGTCATCACTTGCGCCGATTCTTGTAAAAATTCTGTCGACGGGACAAATATTCGCGCTTGCCGCCGGAATGAAACTGCCCGCCTGCGTCATCAAAGTCAACAGGGCAACTTGCCGCATGTAAGTGGACTTGCCCGCCATGTTCGGGCCGGTGATAATCATCATTGCGCAACGATTGTTGGAAAGGCTCGTGTCGTTCGGGACAAAGAGACTGCCGCTCAAAATTCTTTCGACAAGAGGATGCCGCCCGTCACGAATTTCAATCGCGCCGTCGATGTTTAAATCGGGTCGTGTGTAGTTGTTAATGTGCGCGGCTTCGGCGAGGCTTGCGATAACGTCAATCAACGCGATACGCTTTGCGGTGTCCTGAATTTGCGACAAACGATTTTTGATTCGGTCGCGGACTTCGCAGAAAAGATTGTATTCAAGATTGACGATTCGTTCCTGCGCGCCGAGAATTTTTGTTTCAAAGTCTTTCAATTCGGGCGTGATATATCGTTCGGCGTTGACGAGTGTCTGCTTGCGAATGTAATTGGCGGGAACTTTCCCCGAAGCTCCCTTGCTGACTTCAATGTAATATCCGAAGACGCGATTGTAGCCGACCTTGAGCGTGCGAATTCCCGTCCGAGTTTTTTCGCGCGTTTCAAACTCTTGGAGGAAGGCGCGGCTGTCCATTGAAATGCGGCGAAGTTCATCAAGTTCCTCGTTGTAGCCGCCGTTGATAATTCCTCCGTCACGAACGGACAAGGAGGCGTTTTCGCTGATTGCCTCGTCGATAAGTTTTGCCTCGTTCGAAAAATCGCCCAAGCCGTCACGACACGCGGCAAGAATATCGCTCGTCAAGCCGCCAAGAATTTCTGCAATCTTCGGCAGGGCGAACATCGAAATTTTCAGCGCGGTCAAGTCGCGGGCATTTGCCGAGCCGACTTCAATCTTTGTCATGAGGCGTTCGAAGTCGTGAATGTCCCGCAAAGTCTCGCGCAAATTCCTCCGCGTCGTGAAATTTTTAAACAGCTCCTCTACAGCGTCGAGGCGTCGATTAATCGCGGCAATGTCGACAAGCGGACTTTCCAACCACCGACGCAACAGACGATTTCCGAGCGGCGTCTTCGTGAAGTCGAGCACGGCAAAGAGCGTATCTTTTTTTGAGCCGTCGCGCAGATTTTTGACGACTTCCAAATTTTTTAAAGCGGTCGCGTCGAGGATTAAATGATTGCTCATGTCGAGGCGCGTGAGTTTGGAAAGGTGCTTCAAATCCGTGCGGACGGTCGCGTGAATGTATTGCAGAAGATTTTCGACGGCACGAGCGGCAAGTTCGGCGGCGGGCAATTCGTTTTCGTCGAAGTGTTCGGCGGAAAAATTTTTGTCGGAAATTTTTTCGGCGTCAAAGTTCGTGAAGGTGCATCCCTCCAACTTGAGGTCGGAAAAATTTTTCAACCGCTTGAAAAAAGTCGGCTCACCCGTGATTAAAATTTCATGCGGGCTCAAGCGATAGAGTTCGTCGAAAAGATTTTGTTCGCGATTTTGTCCGTCGTAGAGGCAATAAAAAATTTCGCCGGTGGAAATATCCGCGCCCGCCAAAGAAATTTCCTCGCCGCCCTCAACAAGCAACACGAGATAATTATTGCCGGCGTTCGTCAAAGTTTCTTCCGTGAGAATCGTGCCGGGCGTGACGATTTTGGTCAGGGCGCGTTCGGTCAAGCCTTTAGCCTTCGGGTCTCCGATTTGGTCGACGACCGCCACGCGATAACCTTTGGCAACGAGCTTTTGCAGATAACCTTCGACGGCGTGGGCGGGCACTCCGCACATCGGAACTTTTTGGCGGTGCGTTAAAGTCAAACCGATTTCCCGCGAGGCAGTCATTGCGTCCTCGTAAAACATCTCAAAAAAATCGCCGAGCCGGAAAAATAAAAGTTCGTTCGGGTGTTGAGATTTTTGCGCGTGATATTGTTCCATCATCGGCGTTAAATTTTTTTCGTTCAAGTCCTCACCTCTGAAAATTTTTCACGGGCAGTTTATCAATCGAATTTCTTCCCGTCAATGCATTTCGCAAAGGCGGTTGGAATTTGTGTTTGTTTTGTGTTAAAATTTTTTTCGGGAGGCACTAGCATGAACAACAAAAATTTTGAACAGGCACTTGAAATTCACTTAAAGAAAAATCTTATCGCGGAAATTAAATCGCTGCTTGAGAAACGCCTCGAAAAAAAACGCAGAAAAAAATTCTTACACGCGGCATTTCGTTTTTCAAGAAGAGAATATGAATCGTTTGCTGCGTCAAATTTTGATGACATAGATTTTCTTGAACTGTTTGGAAAAAATAAAGGCGAAACTTTTTCCGAAATGCTTTTGCGATTAATCAAAGAGAGCGGCGAAAAAAATTCTGCGGTCTACATTCGTGCGAACATAGACCGCCGCCACTTTTCGAAAATCGCCAATCATACCGACTACAAGCCGAGTAAGCAAACCGTCCTTGCCTTTGCACTCGCCTTGAAGCTCGACTTCGACAAGACGCAAAAACTTCTTGCCGCCGCCGGCTACACTCTCAACAAAACGATTTTGAGCGACATGATTGTTTCCTACTTCATTGAGTATAAAATTTTCGACGTTGACTTGGCGAATCAAGCTCTTTACAAATACGAGCAACCTCTGCTCGGCGGCTGAATTTGTCGCACGGCGGGCGACCTTTAAAAAATTTTTTGTCCTATAATCTTTCCAAAAAGGAGGCTGTTAAAATGGAAAACCTTACCGAAATAGTTTTTATCCTCGACCGCAGCGGCTCGATGGCGGGCTTGGAGAGCGACACAATCGGCGGCTTTAATGCAATGATTAAAAAGCAGCAGGAGGAAATCGAAGGCAAGGCTCTTGTCTCGACTGTGCTCTTTGACCACGAATCGCTTGTCTTGCACGACAGAGTTCCGCTCGCCGAAATCAAACCTTTGACGCGGAAAGATTATGAAGTTCGCGGGACGACTGCTTTGCTCGACGCGGTGGGCGACGCCGTCAAACACATCAAAAATATTCACAAGTACGCTCGCGAAGAAGACCGCCCGCAAAAAACTTTATTTGTCATCACGACCGACGGAATGGAAAACGCCAGTCACAAATTCAACTACAAAGAAATTAAGCGGCTCATCGAACAGCAAAAGGAACTCGGCTGGGAATTCATTTTCTTGGGCGCGAACATTGACGCCGTTGAAGTCGCGGGGCATATCGGCATCGAAGCCCGCCGCGCCGTAAACTATCATGCAGACAGTCGCGGCACCAAAGAACTTTTTCAAGGCGTTGCGTCTTTTGCAAGCGGTTTCGCCGCCGCGCCGCCCGCTGCAAAATTCGACGACGACGAGTGGCGCAAGATGATTGACGAGGATTTTAAAAAGAGAAAATAATTTTTGAGCTTTGCAAAAAAAATTCCCCCGACGTTTTGTCGAGGGTTTTATTTTTTTCGAATCAACTTGGCGGAAAAAAATCCGTCGGTGCCCGTGACGTGAGGCAGGAGCGTTTTCATTTCGAGGAGCTCAAAATTTTCGTGAGCCGCCAAAAATTTTTCGACGACATTTTGATTTTCGCGCTTGAGGATTGTGCAAGTGCTGTAGACCAAAATTCCGCCGCGCTTGAGAGTTTTCGCCGCGCCGGACAAAATTTTTTCTTGCAGGGCGGGCAAGGCGTTCAATTCGTCAGAAAATTTTTTCCAGCGGAGGTCGGCTTTTCTTCGCAAGACACCCAAGCCCGAACACGGCGCGTCAACCAAAACTTTATCGGCTTGATTGAAAAATTTTTCGCCGATTTCGCAGGCGTCGATTAGCAGCGGCTCAATAATTTTTATTCCGAGACGAGCGGCGTTTTGCTTGACGTGCTCAAGTTTTGTTTCGTAGATGTCCGCCGCGACGATTCGCCCGCGATTTTGCATGAGCTCGGCAAGATGAGTCGTCTTGCCGCCGGGAGCCGCGCAACAATCTATGACGAATTCGCCGGCTTTGGGATTCAAAAGACGCGCCGCCGTCATGGAGCTTTCGTCTTGAACTTGGCAAAGACCTGCGCGAAGCGGCTGAAATTTATCGAGCGCGCCGTGACCTCTGCAGATGATTCCTTCGGGCGCAAGCTTTGATTCTTCGGCGTCGAGTCCGAAATTTTTCAGCGCGTCCAAAATTTTTTCGCGGGTTGTCTTTAAAAAATTCACTCGCAGACAAAGCGGCGGGTCGGTGTTGTCGAAGTCCAAAATTTTTTTCGTCGCGTCGAGTCCGAATTCTTCGACGAACAATTTCACGAGCCACGCGGGATGAAAATTTCTCAACGCCAACGATTGAACGTCGTCGCCTGTCGGGAAGTCTGATTTATGCGGCTCACGCACCGCCGAACGCAAAACCGCATTGACGAACTTCGACGCACCGAGCCCGCAAAATTTTTTCGACAGCTCAACCGATTCATTGACCGCCGCCGAATTCGGAACTCTGTCCAGAAAAAAAATTTGATACATGCCGACGCGCAAGACCGCCAAAATTTTTTCGTCGACTTTGGCAAGCGGACGAATCAAGTACTTTGAAATTTTCCAATCGAGTGACGCGCCCGCTTTAATCGTGCCGTAAACCAATTCCGTGCAAAATTTTCTGTCGAGGTCTGAAAATTTTTCCTGCCGCAAAACTTGAGCCAACGCCACGTTTGAATAGGCTCCGTTCGCCGTCACGTCGAATAAAATTTTCGTCGCCGCCAATCTCACTTTGTCCAAAAAAATTTTTCCTCCCAATCAATCTTCGTAATTTTCAAAAGCTGTGTTATAATGTCGAAGTTAAATTGCTCATTGCCAAACGGCAGGCGGTCTAATCATAAAGAAGCCCCCGGAAAGGGGGTGTAGCAGATGACAAAGATTATTGTCAGGGTTGTAATTTTGACCCCCATAATCCTCTTGCTCCTCACGAGAACAGCCGCCTAAGCTTCGCCAGAGCCAAAAGCGGATGCAGTTTTTAATCAACATTCAGATACATTTGGGGGCAGACCGTTTATGAGCACCGTCCTGTTGACGCAGGACGATTTTTTTTCAAATAGATTATATTCGGCAAGCGGGAAATTGTCAAATGAAAAGCTCCGTGACGAAGACGACCGAGCAACATAACAGCGCAACTTTAAAGAGACTTGCGCCGAACCAAGCCGCCGCCATTCCCGCGACCAATGCCAATGCTCCCGACAGTTGCGATTGCGTGGCGTCGATTATCGCGGGGAAAGTCATGACTGCCAGCGTGACGTAGGGAACGTAATGCAGGAACGAGCGCACCGTTCGATTTTTTATTTCGCCGCGAATCAAAGTCAACGGCAAAATTTTTATCGCCAAAGTCACCGCGCTTGCAACCAAGATGTAAATCCAAATGTCATGCGCCATTGTCGTCCTCCTTGACGGGATAAAGAATTGCAGCCGCGCCCGCGATTAAAATCGTCAAGATAATTGTCCGACTGCCCGCCGAAATTTCGGGGAAGAAAATTTCTGCAAGATAGCTCATCAAAAAACTTATGACGACCGCGCCGCCGATAATTTTATCTTTGCGAGCGGGCGGGATAATCACGGCAAGAAACATTCCGTAAAGCGCGACACTCAATGCACTGACTGCTGACGACGGAAAAAAATTCCACGCGACAATTCCGCAAGCCGTGCCCAAAGACCAGCCGGGCAGAGCCGTCAAAAACGCGCCGTAGTTGTAAAAGGGATTGAGCCACCGTCCGCCGCGAGCGATTGATATTCCAAAAATTTCGTCCGTCACGTCGAAGCCGACAAAAATTCTGTGATAGAAGGGAGTATCGGGCGAAAACTTTTGACTCAAGACCGTGCTCATCAAAACGTAGCGGGCATTTGCGACGAGAGTCATCAACGCAATTTCAAAATAGGGCGCGTCCGAACCGATAACCACAAATGCCGCGTATTCGCCCGCCGAAGCATTGTTGAGCAAGCTGATTACGAAACCTTGCAACGGATTGAGCCCGACGTGCTTGGCGACGATGCCGAGCGAAAATCCCACGACGAAATATCCCA
Source organism: uncultured Selenomonadales bacterium (assembly GCA_947165405.1). Lineage (GTDB taxonomy): Bacteria > Bacillota > Negativicutes > Selenomonadales > Selenomonadaceae > Quinella. The sequence goes on along the minus strand of CAMVAG010000006.1, from coordinate 16,162 downwards.
AACCAATCGGCGTGCCGTCCCGAAAACCTTCCAGCAAAGCCTGCCGATTTTCATTCGTCATAAAAAATTAAACCGTCGCTTTCAAGTTGAATCCGCAAGCCGCGCATAAACTTCGGACCGGGATCGGTCTTTATCGAATAATAGCCCGCAACATTTTCGAGGTAAAGCCCGCTCGCCCGCGCCGCGTTTTGTTGATAGTGCCCGAAGACATATTTTATCGTAGGATATTTTTCGTGAAGATATTTTATCAAGCGGATGTTCGCCTCAAGTTGAGCCTCCGTCAAATCTTCGCGCCCGTCGTAGCCGCCGACGTTTTCAATGCCGATTGCGCAATGATTGTAGCCGATAACGTGACGCGCAAAATTTGTTTCGGGCATGAGCCGCCAAATCGTTCCGTCGCGCCCGACCAGAAATTGAGACGCAACATTTAACGTGCCGTCGCCTCTGTCTTCCGCGTAAAAAAATTTCCAATTCGATTCGAGCGTGCCCATCGCCGTCCAGTGAACGACGACCGCTTGAGGAATTATTTCGCGGCAAATTTTTCCGTAGTGCTTGAGCGTGTATTCGTCAATCAATTCGTCGCGGTGAGCCGTCCACAAAATAAAATTGTCCGTAAAAATTTCTTCTGCCGAAGCTGACGAATTCATAATCAAAATCGCCGCGCAGATTGTCAAAAATTTTTTCATCTGTACATATCCATTACGCGCCCGACATAATTTTTCGTTTCGGAATAGGGCGGAATGCCTCCGTAGCGTTGAACTGCGCCGGGACCTGCGTTGTAAGCGGCGACTGCCAACGGAATATTTCCTTCGAAGGTGTCGAGCATTTGCTTAAGGTAGCGCGTGCCGCCGGCAATGTTTTCGGATTCGTCGTAAGGGTCGACGCCCAAGCCCGCTGCGGTTTCGGGCATGAGTTGCATGACGCCGATTGCTCCGACGGGTGAAATTTCATCTTGATTCATATCGGATTCGGCAATGGCAATCGCTTTGACAAGTTGCGGGTCGACGCCGTATTTATTTGCCGCCTGTTCTATCAAATCTTCCGTCGATAAATTACTCGGAAATTTAAACGGCTCGTCAACTTGAACGGGCTCCTGTTGCCTTTGATTGATGTATTCGACAATGCCCTTGACGACTTGCGGGTCGACGCCGTAATTGTACGCCGCCTGCATGATTAAATCTTCGGTCGGAATGACTTCCGCATTTTTGCCGCTGTAGTTGTCCTCGAAAACTTTTTCGTCGCGATTCGGGATTTCAAGTTCGGTGTCGGGAACTTCCACGCGGTCAATCTTCGGCGCGGCTTGTTGCGGCGGATTGATTTTGTTCGGAAGAGCCTCTTCTCCCGGCAAATAATTTTGAACGGGCTCGGATTTATTTTCGGCGGGCGGATTCGGATTGATTTCAACTTTTTCCGCCTCGCGCAGTGCTTGAGCAACTTTGGCAGAATTCGCCGCGTCGTTCTCGTTGACAGGTTGAGTCGCGCCCGGCAATTTTTGAACTTCGTTGACGGCTTGCGTCGGCTGAACTTTTGCTTGCCTTGCTATCTCGCGTTCGAGGGTCGCTTGGAAGTCGCCGCCGTTAATGCCGATCATTTTTTCTATTGCCGCAATTCGACGACGGACTTGGTCAATCCGTTTTACCATGTCGACATGTTCAATCGGTTGAATCTCAATCAAAGTGCCTCACTCCTATTTCCTCATTGAAAGTTGTAAACCGATTTCGTCCAGCATCTTTTGTTCCTCGAAAAGCAATTCCGCGTTGTACTCGCGCAATCGCTTTTCCTTGAGCTGTTCGATACTTTTTAAATACGTCATAAGCTGCATTAAAATTTTCAGCTTCTGCTGCTTGTCTTGCGTCGCCTTCAAAATTACCTGTTGCTGCTTTTCAATCTGGTCGCGTTTCCAATTAAAAAATTCGTTGTACATCATGATAACGCCGATTGTGACGGTCTTGCCCTCGCCGGTCATGTCGGCGAATTCTTTTTGTCCTTCGGCAAGCTCGCGCAACAAGACTTGCAACTTTGCACGACACTCCTCCAATTTCCTCGACGACTCCGCGAATTGCATTTCGGCATCGTCTTTTTTGCGCTTCGTGACTTTCAAGAGCGTTTCCAGTTGGAATTTAAATTTTTTCATTTCACTTGCCCGAAATCTTTATGAGCTTCTGCTTGGTCACGTCGTAGGTGTCGACCTCGAAAATCCCTTGACAGAGGAACTCGTTAATCGCGTCAATCTTGCCGATAGCCTCGTCGATTCTCTTGCTTGAGCCTTTGACGTATGCGCCGATATGAATCAAATCTTCCGCGTCCTTGTAAACCGCCATCAACGCACGCATTTTTTGCGCGGCTTGCAGGTGTTCTTTGCTGACGACCTCAACCATGACACGGCTGACGCTTCCCAAAACATCAATGGCCGGGAAGTGATTTTGCGCGGCGATTGAACGGCTCAAGACAATGTGCCCGTCGAGGATTGAGCGGACGGCATCGGCAATCGGTTCGTTCATGTCGTCGCCGTCGACAAGGACAGTGTAAATCCCCGTGATTGAGCCGGTGTCGGAAGTGCCTGCGCGTTCCAAAAGTCTGGGCAAGAGTGCAAAGACCGACGGAGTATAACCTCTTGTTGCGGGCGGCTCGCCGATTGTCAAACCGACTTCACGTTGAGCCATTGCAAAGCGCGTGACCGAATCCATCATCAAAATAACTTTATGCCCTTGGTCGCGAAAGTATTCGGCAATGGCGGTGGCAGTCATTGCGCCTTTGATTCTGACAAGCGCGGGTTGGTCTGAAGTGGCAACGACAACAACGGCGCGTTTAAGTCCTGCCTCGCCCAAGTCGCGTTCGATAAAGTCACGAACCTCACGACCGCGCTCGCCGATTAGTGCAATGACGCTTATATCGGCTTCGGTGTTGCGGGCAATCATTGAAAGGAGCGTTGACTTGCCGACGCCCGAACCTGCCATGATTCCGATACGTTGACCGTCGCCCATTGTTATCAATCCGTCGACAGCACGAACACCGACGTAAAGATTATCGTGAATTCGCGGGCGTGTCAAAGGATGCGGCGGCGGAGCTTGCAAAGGATATTCAAGCGTCGAAAGAATCGGTCCGAGTCCGTCCATAGGATTGCCCAAACCGTCAAGCACTCTTCCCAAAAGTTCATCGCCGACTTTGACTTGCAATGTTTTTTGAGCAGCAACGACTTCACAACCGGGACCGACGCCTTGCATTTCACCAATCGGCATGAGCATGACGAAGCCTTCACGAAAGCCGACGACCTCTGCGGGAATGGGCGGCATGTTTTTGAATTTCGACGTGATATAACAAAGCTCACCAACGCTGACGGGCGGTCCTTGCGTCTCGATAACCAGACCGACAACTTGAGTAACTTTACCCGTCAACTTAATCGTTTTGCACTCATCGATAGCGTTTTTGAGCTTTTGCAAGTTAATATCGTTTTTAATCATCATACTTCACCGAAGGTTTAATCGAATTTATATAACTCAAAAGCTCACCTTGCGGTCTAAAAGGTGCTCTTATCGTTTTTGGTTTCAAGCCGTTTTTGTGAAGTTCGGAAAGAGACAATTTAAATCTTGATTCGCCGTCATATTTGGCAAGCGCAGTAACTTTAATGTAGTAGTCATCTCTTTCGGACTTGCCGTGTTCAAACTCACTTTCGTCAATATCAGCAGTTTTTTCATAAGGAACTTTTACGGAAAGGACACGGCATTTCCAGCCAATCGCCTTGACGGGGTCACATTCATAAAAATAAACAATATCGCCGACCTCAATACTTGTTATTCTGCCTTGCCCTTGGTAAATCGTTCGTTTTGGTAAAGTCTCTAAAGCCTTGTCAATATCGTAATAATAAGTTTCTTTTTCGCCAGCAACACGAACCAAAAAAATCCACACGCTCATGATTTAACCCCTCCAGTTGACAAATTTTAAACCTTCGACGCGCCCGAAATGCCTCGTGTTGGAAGTGACGAGCGTGCAATCGTTGACCATTGAAATCGCCGCAATATAAATGTCGTTGTCCTCAATCATTTGCCCTTTGTGAAGCCGGATGTAAATTTCTATGGCTTTTTTAATGGTCGTCAAGTCGTCTCTGTCAAGGTAAAGCGGTTTGGCAGTTTTGTACAAAAATTGAAATGCTGTGAGCTTGCGTGTTTTGCCTGCTGCTTTCAAGCCGCGAACAATTTCATAGTAAACGATTGACGGGATAAAAAGTTCGTCACCTTTTGTTTCAGCCTCTTTAAACCGGCGCATAACTTCGGGGTCACCGCGCAGAATATCGCTCACAACATTTGAATCCAAACAATAATCAGCCATAAAGAGCCGCCTTTCTTGCCTCTTCCGCCTCCATATATTTGCCGAGTGCGTCTTTTTCATCGTCATCGAGTAATTCGGACATTGCTTCCAATGCCTCGTAAGTGTTACGCCTCGATTTATATTTTTCCGTTGCCTGAAGAAGATCATTGTTTCTTATGGCGTCAACTTCGACGCGCAGGGCGTCAATATCACTTTGCATTTTGGTAAGCATGGATAAAATTTTTTCTTCGTTGGACATGATAAATCACTCCTGATTGTTCAGCACGCTCTTGACGGCTTTTTTCAGCAAGTCAAGTTGCGTGGAAAGTCGGGCGTCGACGCCGCCGTTGGGAGTTTCAATGACACAATCGCCGGGCTTGAGTGCATCGTCCGAAATGACTTCAACGGTTGCGGTGCCGTCAGTGAGCATGGATTTAAATTCCGAACGCGCCATCAAAATCAAATCGTAGCTGTAAGGCTCGACGTGAATTATAATTTCTTTCTGGTCGCGAACGTGATTTATTGCCTCGCGCACGACGGGCAGAATCACTTGCGGCACCTTTAGGAAATGTTCCGGCAAAATTTTTTCAATCGCCATCATCACGACTTTTGCAATATCGTCTTCCGCTTTGATAAAATATTCCGCCGTCAGCTCTTTGGCGTCGCGAAGAGTCTTTTGAGCTTTTTCATTCGTCTGCTTGACAATCTCGGCGAGTTCGTCTTCGATTTTTTCTTTGCCGTCCTTAATGCCTTTTTCTTTGCCGTCCTTGTAGCCGGCGTCGTAACCTTCCTTTTGAACTTTCTCCAAAAGTTCTTTGGCATCTTGCTTGGTGTCCGCGACGATTTTTTCGGCTTCGGCTTGTGCCTTGTCAAGAATTTCCTGCGCCTGCTTTTCGGCTTGAGCTTTGAGGTCTTCGGCTTCCCGTTTGATTTCCTCTGCTTGAGTTTTGATTTCTTCGACTTGCTTTTTGAGTTCTTCGGCTTGAGTTTTTTCCTCTTGAGCTTCGCGAAGAATTTCTTCCGTCAATTTTGCCTTTTCATCGATTTCCGCTATCTCCGCGAAAACTTTATCGAGTATATCTTGCGGGAGGCTGCTTTTTGATTCTTCAAGTTCCTCTTCCGGCTCGTTGTCTTTTTCTTCGGGCTCTTCTTCGGGCGGAGGCGGGGGCGGTTTCGGTCTCACGCCGATTACGACGGGTTGACCGACAATCATGTGACGTACAATAGGTTTTTGCAATTCTCAATTCCTCATTCCCAATTACCAATTCCCAATTCCCAATTTAAACAAGCATGCCTTCGCCGCCGCCGCGAACGATAACAATCTGTCCTTTGTCTTCCATTGTGCGGATAATATTGACGACCTTTGTCTGCGCCTCTTCCACGTCGCGAATCTTGACCGGCCCCATATAAGAAATTTCTTCTTTCAACATATCGGCGGCGCGCTTGGACATGTTCTTGTAAATTTTTTCGGCAACTTCGTCGCTGGTCGCCTTCATTGCCAGAGACAAATCTTTGGTATCGACTTCGCGCAAGACAAGCTGCAACGAACGGTCGTCCAACATGATAATATCCTCGAAGACGAACATGAGCTGTTTGATTTCTTCGGCGAGTTCGGGGCTGTCGACTTCCAACGATTCGATAATGGCACGCTCCGTCGAACGGTCGACGCGGTTCAAAATTTCTACGACACTGGGCACGCCGCCCGCAATCGTAAAATCTTGCGTCGACAAAGAGGAAAGTTTCTTTTCCAAGACGCGCTCGACTTCGCGGATAACGTCGGGTGAAGTCCTGTCCATAAGCGCGATACGCTTTGCAACATCGGCTTGAGCGTCGACTGACAAACCGCTCATGACGATACCGGCTTGGTCGGGCGAAAGATAAGCCATGACCAAAGCGATTGTCTGCGGGTGTTCGTTTTGCAGGAAGTTCAAAAGTTGTGAGGGGTCGGTTTTGCGAAGGAACTCGAACGGACGAACTTGCAAGCTGGTCGTGAGGCGGTTGAGTATTTCGGTTGCCTTCTCCGCGCCCAAAGCTTTTTCCAAAACGGATTGAGCGTATTCAAGACCGCCGGTTGAAATGTAATCGTTCGCCATCATCAACTGATAAAATTCGCTGATAACGGTTGCCTTTTGCTCAACGCTGACGTGCCGATTGTTGGCTATCTCCAAAGTGATTGATTCGATTTCGTCCTCGTCCATGTGCTCGAAAACTTTTGCCGCGTAGTCGCCGCCGATAGCGATAAACAAAATCGCGGCTTTTTCGTGAGCCGTCAAGGGTTTGGGCTCGTTATACATGTCTTGTAAGCTGGGCATTTAATTTCCTCCGTTCAAAAGAAAAAAGTGATTAGTGCAAAGTGATTAGTGATTAGAAATTTTTCTGCTAACCACTAACCACTAACCACTAACCACTAAATTACTCGTCTTCGGTGAGCCAAAGCTTGACCAGCATGGCAACTTCCGCAGGTTTCTCGTCGATAAGTTTTAAGATGGCTTGCTTTTCGCGAAGCTGTTGTTTTTCCTCTTCAGTGAGGTTGTCTTCCGGTATAAGGTCGTTTTCGATGTCTTGTGCTCTTTGTTCTGCTTGAGCTTGTTGAGCCTCTTGCTCGGCTTGAATTGTTGCAAGGCGTTGTTCTTCTTCGACGCGGTGTTGTTCTTCTTCGATTCGCCGCTGCTCTTCTTCAGCCAAGCGTTGTTCCTCTTTGGCTTTTCTTTCAGCTTCAAGCCGGGCTTCGATTTCCGCCTGACGCTCTTTGCGTTTCTTCCAGCGATACATAAGGAAGCCGCCCAAAAGTAATGCCGCAAGTAAAATCATAGCCGCAATCTCCGTGTACAAAATTCTGTCTTTGCGCAACTGCTCCAATCTTGCCTCTTCCGCTTTTTGGTCGAGGAGGTCGGTATTAAAGGGCATGGGCTCGACGGAAATGGTATCGCCGCGCTCCTCATTGATTCCTGCCGCAGAACTCACGGCGCGAAGGAGTCCTTCTTGCTGAAGCTCGGTTATCGTATCATTAACCAAGACGGCAACGGTAAGGCGGCGTATGGAACCGGGCGAGGCTATGATTTTCTGGTTTTCCTCGTTGATTTCGTAATTGCGCGTTGATTCCTTGCGCTCGTATTCGGCGTTGGCGTTCCTGTCTTCGGCGACGTAACCGGGGATATTCGATTGAACACCTGCAGGGCCGCCGGGCATATTCGATTCGCCGTTGTAACTTTCGGTGATTTCCTGTTGGCTGCGGATAATGCCGGATTCGTCAACTACGGGCGTGAAAGTTTGGCGGTCAATCTTCCTGTCGTCGAAGTCCAATTCGACACTGACTCTCACGAAAGCATTGCCCTCGCCGAGCGTTTTGTCAAGCATCGTTTGGATATTTTGCTGAATGTGATCGCGAACCCGCTTTGTCATTTCAATTTGATTAAGCGTCCGCAGATTTTGCGCGTTCTGCTTTTCGAGTTCGTCGTCGTCGCTTTTATTTAAGATGTTGCCTTGTTCGTCGACGATTGTAATATTTTCGGGCGAAAGACCTTGAATGCTGTGACTTACCAAATTAACAATGCCCTTGACCTCCGGCGTCGTCAATTTGGTTTCAGGCTTGAGCATAAGCAAGATTGAGGCCGTCGCGGGCTTTTCATTTTTTTTATAGAGGCTGTCCTCCGGCAAGACGATATGGACACGCGCCTTTTCGACGCTGTCCAAATGTTCGATTGTGCGAGTAAGCTCTCCTTGCAAAGCTTGAAGGTAATTTATTTTATTTTGAAATTCCGTGACGCCGAGCTTGCTGTCGTCAAAGAGTTCAAAACCTTTGTTGCCGCGCGGCAAACCCGCGCTTGCCAATTCAAGCCGCAAATCGTGAACTTGAGTGACGGGCACGAGGATTGTCGCGCCTTTTTTATCTTCAATCAATTCGTAGGGAACGCCCGATTCCTTCAGGCTGTTTACAACGTCGCCGGCGTCTTTCGTCTCCAAATTGGTATACAGCGGCACATATTCGGGTTTGGAGCCGTACCAGAAGCTGATTCCCGCGAAGGCAAGCACCAAGACGAGCAATGCGCCTATGATGATGTATTTGCGTTTGCTTTGGTAGCGGTTCCACAGCTCTTGAAGCCGCTCTCTCCAATTCGCCAATAAACTCAGTCCTTTCGGTCAATTAGGAATTAGGAGTTAGGAATTAGGAATTGAAATCATTCCTCATTCCTCATTCCTCATTCCTAATTATTCCTACACCTGCATACGCATCAATTCTTGATATGCCGCCGTCGCACGGTTTCGCAACTGGAGAGTTAATTGGAGCGCGATTTCCGCTTTTTGAGAGGCAACCACCACTTGAGACAAATCCTCTATTCTTCCTGCTGCCATTGCCGCGTTGAGTCTTTCGGATTCAAGTTCAAGTTCGTTTGTCTTTTTCAGAGCGTCGGTCAAAAATTCCCCAAAACTTTTTACGGGCTGCTCGTCGACTTGTGTTTTGTCTGTATGAATGCGGGCACTCATGTGCACGGGTGTCATTTCCAACGGTGTTATTTCCATCGTATCACCTTCCCCTTCGTCAACTCTTTCAATTAACGATTATAAATGCTTGACAAAATAATATCAAATATTTTTTATCTGCCTATGTCAAGAGCCTTGCTTGCCATAGCTTTTGCCGCCGTGATTGCAGTGGCGTTTGCCTCGTAAGCGCGTTGGGCGGTTATCATGTCGACCATCTCGGCTACGATATTGACGTTGGGTTTTTCGACGTAGCCTTCGGCGTTGGCGTCGGGGTGACCGGGGTCGTAAACCAGAGGCCCTTGCGTATCGTCTTCCATAATCGAAACGGCACGAACGCCCTCGCCTGTTTGACGGCTCAAACCGACTGCCTGTTGCAAAGCTTTTTCAAAAGTTTTCGGCTCGCGTGTTCGAGGTTCAAAGACGACGTAACGACGCTTGTAAGCTCCGCCGTTTTCGGTGCGTGTCGTGTTTGAGTTGGCGATATTGTTTGAAATAACATCCATCCTCAAGCGTTCGGCAGTCAAGCCCGAAGCCGAAGCATCAATTCCAAAAAAGAGTCCCATTTAAATTTCTCCTAATCACTAACCACTAATCATTGTCCGTTGCTTGTTATCGCATTTTTCAGGCGCGTGACGTGACCGCTAAGCTCCGTTACCATTGCGTTGTAGTAGATTTGATTTTTTGAAAGCGAAGCCATTTCAATATCAATGTCGACGTTGTTGTCGTCGGTGCGCATGATTGTCGTGTTGTCTTCGAAGATTGTCGGCTCGGCGTGAAAGTTCAGCGGCTCGGCAGGCAAATGTTTTTTATGAGTCTTTACCATTTTCAATTTCCCGTCGGGTTCTTCGCCGTAAATTTCTCGCGCCAAGAGTTCTTCAAATTCCACGACAGACTTTCGATAGTTCGGCGTGTTCACATTTGCAAGATTGTTGGCGATGACTTCCTGCCGAATTGTCGCTGCCGTCATTGCTCGCGGCAGGTAATTAAAATTGTTCGTATTAAGAATCTGTTCAAGCACGCCCGGTTCACTCACCTTTCTGCTATATCTGCTCAATCACAATCTGAAAAATTCAAGATTGATTGTACACTATAGAAAAATTTTCTTCAACCTTGAGGAAAAAAATTGCAGGTTTATTCTTCAACACGAATTATGATTCCCCTTTACACTTGCCAAAAAATTTTTCAGCTGATATTCTTTTAAAGGTCAGCGATTAGCGATTAGGAGTCAGGAATTTAATGAACAGAAGAAATTTTATTCGGAACATTTTAATCGGCGGAGCGGGTGCTGCGGCTTTGGCGGGCGGAGGAATTTTTTATTACGTGAATCGTCCCGAATTCGGGAGGCTGCCTTCGGGCTCAAGGCTCGAAAAAATTTTAACCTCGCCGCATTACTTCAACGACCACTTTGAATGTTTGACGCCCGTTAAAATTATGAGCGACGATGTTAAAGAAAAAGAAAATCGATTTGTTGCGACGTGGAAATTTTTATTCGGCGATAAGTCCGGGCTCGTGCCGCCCATGCCGATACCGAATGCCAAGACCGATTTAAAATCTCTCGGCAATGACGACTGCGCGATTTGGATGGGACACTCGACGATTTATCTTCAGCTCGGCGGAAGAAAAATTTTGCTCGACCCTGTCTTTTCAGATTATGCCTCGCCGATTTTCTTTGTCAATCGCGCTTTCGCCGGCAGCAACGTTTATTCGGCGAACGACTTCCCGACGATTGACATTCTCGCGATAACTCACGACCACTGGGATCATTTGGATTACCCGTCGATTATCGCGCTCAAGCCGAAAATTAAAACCATCCTGTGTCCTCTGGGCGTCGGAGAATATTTTGAGCAATGGGGCTTCGACACCGAAAAAATTATCGAAGAGGATTGGGATTCGGTGATTGACTTCGGGCACGGGCTGACGGCGCACATTTTGCCGAGCCAACATTTTTCCGGGCGCATGCTCACAAAAAATCCTACCGAGTGGTGCGCCTTTGCCTTTGTGACGGCTGAACGAAAAATTTTTTGTTCGGGCGACGGCGGCTACTCCAATCACTTCAAAGACATCGGAAAAAAATTCGGCGGCTTCGATTTGGCATTCATGGAAAACGGGCAATATAATCTTGCTTGGCACGCGATACACCTTTTGCCGAACGAGACCGCGCAGGCTTCGGAGGACATTCACGCAAAAAAAGTTGTGCCGATTCATTCGGGGAAGTTCGCGCTTGCAAGACACAAGTGGAACGAGCCTTATAAAGATTTGCTTGCCGCGAGCGAAAGAAAATCTTACGAGCTGTTGACGCCGCGAATCGGTGAGCTTATAAACTTTGACGGAAAAATTTTTGAGCATTGGTTTGAACTTGAGGAGGGCTTGACATGAAAAATTTAATTGCAATCAACGGCAGTCCGAGAAAAAATTGGAACACCGCGCAACTTCTTCAACACGCCGTGAAAGGTGCCGAAGAGGCGGGCGCGTCAACCGAAATGATTAATCTTTATTCGCTGAACTTCAAAGGCTGCACGAGTTGTTTCGCCTGCAAGTTGAAAAGTCGTCCGCACGGCTCCTGCGCCATGAAAGACGACCTTTCGCCCGTCTTGGAGAAAATCAAAAATGCCGACGCGATTATTTTCGGTTCGCCGATTTATTTTATGAATCTTTCGGCGGGCATGATTGCTTTCATTGAGCGGCTGTTCTTTTCGAATTACATTTACAGCGAAGAAATTCCGACCGTCTTCCCGAAAAAACTTCCGAGCGCATTTATCTACACGATGAACATGACCGAAAAACATTTTGAATTCTTCGGCATGAAGCAGCGGCTCGGCATGTACGAAACTTTCACGGAAAAAATTTTGGGCGTCGCGCCGAAAGTTCTCCGCGCCTATGATACCGTTCAATTCAAAGATTATTCGCGCTATGAAAGTTCAATCTTCGACCCCGAAAAAAAATTCGCTTACAAAGAAAAACATTTCGCCGAAGATTGTCAGGCGGCTTATGAAATCGGGCGCGATTTGATTTTGAAATGATTTACGTGATTTTAATCGCGGCGGCAGTTATCGCGTTGGCTGTGCTGTATAAATTTTCCCCGACGCGAAAAACTTTTCTGCTGATTTGCACGCTGTTAATCGTCGTGTTCGGCGCGAGTGCTTTCATTCACGGGCAACAAGTTCGGCAACAGGAAATCACTCGTGCGCAACTTGAGGACTTGCAGGAGCGGCAAAAAATTTTCGGCGAATGGTACGCGGCTTATCAAAAGGATATTGAACGCCTCGACCGAAATTGGCAATCGTATCACAACATCCTTGACGGCTTGAAGACGACCGACGCGCAAAGTTTCAATTCGGAGGCGATTTATCTTCGGCTGAAAGAGTTGGAGCAAGAGTCGGTTGATGAGCAAGTAAAAATTTATAACCTCACCTCGCCGCAAACTCTCGACAAAGAAAATCGCGATTTGGTTGACGTCGTGATTCGCAAAACTCAAGCATACGTCGACGCGCAAACACGAACGATATATTTATCGGCTCAAGCAGCGACGCCGCCCGTCGAATTGGAAACGTTGCGCCTTCGACTTCAAGACATAATGATTCGCGAATCGCCCGAAGGATTATTCACCGCGCAAGAAATTTCGGCGATACGTTCGGCTCTGGGCGATTAAAAAGCAATTAGGAATGCGCAATGCGTAATGCGTAATGATTCGATTTCCAATTGCGCATTACGAATTACGCATTGCCTTTCGGAGGGTGTTTGTTTGGAGATTATAAAAAAAGTTATCGGCTTGACAAAAAAATATCCGCGCCCGGTCGTCGCGCTCGGCATGTTCGACGGCGTTCACTTGGGGCACGCTGCCGTTATCCGTCACGCAATCGACATCGCAAAAAAAATTTCGGGCACGGCGATTGTCTTTACCTTTTCGAATCACCCGTTGACTGTTATCGCGCCCGACGACGCGCCGCTCATGATTGGCAGCAAAAATCTTCGCCGCGAAATTTTTTCGGAGCTCGGCGTCGAGGTGCTGATTGAAATTCAATTCACGAAAGAGTTCAGCCGAAAATCGCCCGAAGAATTTTTGGAACTCCTCCAAGAAAAAATCGCGCCCGCTTACGTCGTCACCGGTCCAAATTATACTTTCGGGAGGTTCGGTCGCGGCAACGGACGCATGCTTCTGCGCGAGGCTGAAAATTTCGGCTTCAAGGCGGAAGTCTGTCAAACTTTCACGGTCGAAAGAAAAATCGTAAGCAGCACGAGGATTCGGGCGTTGATTGCGGCGGGCGAATTGTCTTCGGCGAATCAGCTTCTGGGAAGAAATTTCATTTATGCCGGCGAGGTCGTCAACGGCGACAAACGCGGACGCAAAATCGGCTTCCCGACTGCCAACTTGGAAATCGGCGACCACAGGGCAATGCTTCCAAACGGCGCGTATATCGTTCGCGTCAAGGTTCGCGAAAAATTTTTCAACGGCATCGCGAACATCGGCGACAATCCGACTTTCAAAGTTGCCAAGCGGCGGTTGGAAGTTTTTATCGACAACTTCAGCGGCGACATCTACGGCGAGGAAATTTTCGTGAGCTTTATCGACAAGCTGCGCGACGAAAAAATTTTTTCCTCCGTCGAAGATTTAAAAGCTCAACTGAACGAAGACTTGAGGGTTATGCGAAATGCAACAGCTTATTAAAATTCACGGACTCGGCTCGTCGGGCGAGGGCGTCGGAAAAGCAATTAGTAATGAGGAATTAGGAATGAGGAATGAAGACGAAAATCAATTCCTAATTCCTAATTCCAAATTCCTAATTGTTTTTGTCGAAGGCGCATTGCCCGGCGAAGAGGTTCGCGTCGAGATTGAGGCACGCAAAAAAAATTATGCGGTCGGTCGGCTTGTCGAAGTCGTCAAAAATTCTTCAGAGCGCGTCGAGCCTCTCTGCCCGCTGTATAAAAATTGCGGCGGCTGTCAGCTTCAACATTTGAGTTATCCCGCGCAGCTGAAGTGGAAACGTCAACAGGTCGTCGACGCGATTGAACGTATCGGGAAAATCAAAGACGTTAAAATTTTTGAGACGCTCGGCATGGAAAATCCTCTGCGCTATCGGAATAAAATGCAGTTCCCCGTCGGAAAAAATTTGCAAATCGGTTGCTACGCTCGCGGCAGCCACAAAATTATCGACACGAACTCTTGCCTGATTCAAAACGCCGGCAACGATAAAATCCTCGCCGCCGTCCGCAACGTCGCAAAAAAATTTAATCTTCAACCTTACGACGAGGACACGCACAGAGGATTTTTGCGGCACGTCATGGGGCGCGTCGGTTGCGACGGAGAATTGATGATTGTCCTCGTGACCGCTTCGAAAAATTTTCCCAACGAAAAAAATTTTGTCCGCGCCTTGAGAAACGAATTGCCCGAAGTCACGAGCATTCAACAAAACGTCCAGACTTTTCACAACAACGTGATTCTCGGTCGCGATACGAAAATTTTATTCGGCAAGCCCACAATCCATGACAAAATCGGCGGGCTTAAGTTCAATATCTCGGCGCGTTCGTTTTTCCAAGTCAACACCTCGCAAGCCGAAATTCTTTACAAGACGGCTTTGGACTTCGCGGATATGGAGGGCGGAGAAATTGTCGTCGACGCTTACTGCGGCACGGGAACTTTTGCGCTCCTCTTTGCCCGACAAGCTCACAGGGTTTACGGCACTGAAATTGTAAGTTCCGCGATTGCCGACGCGAAAAGAAATGCTCGCGAAAACAATATCCGCAACGTCGAATTTTTTGTGGGCGATGCCGTGAAAGTTTTGCCGCGCCTCGCCGAATCTTTGCACTTCCCCGACGTGATTGTTACCGACCCGCCCCGCGCAGGTTGTGATAAAAAAGTTTTGGAGACCTTCGCGGCAATGGAGACCGACAAAATTATTTACGTTTCATGCAATCCCGCAACGCTTGCCCGCGATTTAAAAATCCTCGACGAACTCGGCTATCGTACAAAAAAAATTCAGCCCGTCGATATGTTCCCGTTCACCTCTCACGTCGAGGCCGTCGCTCAAATCGTCAAGAAATAAAAAAGCCCGCGCTCAAACAGAGTGACGGGTTTTTTGTTTGAAAATTTTTTAAGTAAAATATCGCACCTCGTCGCGCAAAAAGCCCAGCTCATATATCTGCGGCAAAAGTTTCGCCGATAATTCTTCCAAGCTCAATTTCGCGTTCAAACTCATTCGCACTTGATACCAGCCCGCGTCCCAATCTTCTATCTTGTATTTCCGAACGTTCAAGCGCGAAAGTTCCTCATAAAATTTTTTGTATATCTCTCGTCCCGCATTCAAGACCGCTCGCGCCTCCGAACTCAAGGCGTGATTTTTTATCCACTTCGCCGCGAATCTGTCTTCCGTCGCTCTCAAGATTTGCATTCCGATTCCCGACGACGAACACGACCAATTTTTTATCTCCGACAACTCGAACGGATAAAAATTATTTTTCATGCGGTAGACCTCGCCCTCGTATTCCACGTTGCTCAAGCTCACCGTTTGATTCGACGGCGCGAACAAAGACCATATCACCGCGTCCGTTATAAATTCGCCGGGCAATTCTTTCGTCGGCTGCATGAATTGGTCGCGGTCGTTGAGCCATGTCGCTTTCGGCAGGCGGCGCACCATGTGCACTATCATTGCCTGCTCAAAATTTTCCGGCGTGATTGACATTGCGCCCGCGCTTACATACGGCGCAGATAATAACGCAGTGAAATTTTGATTTGAAAATTCATTTCCTTTGCACATAAACGAAGCCAAAAAATTTTCTGCAATTCTGTCGCGACGGTCTTTATTTTTTGCAGCAACATTAAACGCACCAGACAATGGAGGAAATTTTTTTATACAAGGCGGGCGGTCAATCCACTTGCTTAAAAATTCTTCGCGATTTTCAGATTGAAAAGTTTTCATTGAGATTTTTTCGATTGATTCGTCGTAAACGTCCAAAGTAATTTCTTGAGCCTCCAAAGAAATATTTTCCGCGAGGTTCCAAATCAAAAAGCCGACTGGGAATTGTCCGTTGCAACCGTCAAAATTTTTCGAGCTGAAAATAAATCCGCGTTCAAATTTATATCGGAAGACTTTGTCGCGAAATTTTTGGTCGTTGTTAGCGTTTATATATGTAAGCTTAGAAAAAATTCCGAGCCAAGCTTGCCGCGCAGAAAATTCTTTACTGATTCGATAAATAAATTGCGAAAACAATTCACGGCTGACTTCGCCGAGATTTTCCTCCGTCATAAGTTTGCGAACTTTTGTCATAGAAACTTTTGACTTGTCAACGTCGGGATTCGTAATTTTTTTATTGTTGGCGGTCGCGTAAGGCGGATTGATGAAGATAATCCATTTGATGTCGGGATTATTTAAATCGGCGC